>CAJXLR010000027.1 GCA_913056425.1 uncultured Bacteroidota bacterium | reverse complement strand
ATCGCTAAGACCGAAGGAAATCGTTTACTCACAATGAATGATGACCTGCGTAAGGCAGTTATTGGTCAGGACAGCGCTATTGAAAAGCTAACAAAAGCCATTCAACGCACGAGAGCTGGATTAAAAGATCCAAACAAACCAATTGGTTCATTCATATTCTTAGGTCCTACAGGAGTAGGTAAAACCGAAATGGCCAAAGCTCTTGCGGAATATCTATTCGACAACAAAGAGGCAATGGTTCGAATTGACATGAGTGAATACATGGAAAAATTCGCCGTAAGCCGACTTGTAGGAGCCCCTCCGGGTTACGTTGGATATGAAGAAGGTGGATTGTTGACAGAGCGCGTACGCAGAAAGCCGTATTCTGTTGTATTGTTTGATGAGATTGAAAAAGCTCACCCTGATGTGTTCAACATGATGCTGCAAATCCTTGACGAAGGATTCTTGACAGATTCTCTTGGACGTCGAGTAGACTTCAGAAATACAATCATCATCATGACATCGAACATTGGTTCTCGTCAGCTAAAAGATTTCGGAACCGGTGTTGGATTCTCCACGACTGCCAAAGTTGGTGCACTTGCCAAGGAGTCTAAAGGTGTAATCGAGAATGCATTGAAGAAATTCTTCTCACCTGAATTCTTGAACCGAATTGATGATGTGATTGTGTTCAACAGCTTAACGAAAGAGGACATCACGAAGATTTTAGATATCAGTGTTAAGAAGCTACTTCAGCGTATAGAAAGTGTAGGGTTTCAAATAAAGCTATCGAAACCTGCCAAAGATTTCTTGGCTGAAAAAGGATACGATAAAGAATTTGGAGCTCGACCATTGAACAGAGCAATCCAAAAGTATTTGGAGGATCCATTGGCTGAAGAAATACTGAAGCAGGAAATTCAAGACGGGGATATCATCAAGGTTGATCTTGACAAAAAGAAGGAAGAACTCAAGTTTAGTCATTCCAAAAGCAGCAAGAAACCCGCTACCAAAAAAGAAGAGTAACAAAAAGGCGTTCAATTGAACGCCTTTTCTTTTTAACTATGAGCCGATACTACTCAGCCGCTTGGGCTTCGTCATCTTTAGCATCATCATTTGACTCAGACGCTTCAGCTTGAAAATCTATTTTGTCCTTAAGAATGGTATACCAGCTGCAAATCTTTAAAATGTCAGAGGTGTACACTTGGTCTTGATCAAAGTTCGGGAGCACCTTCGTAAAGAAGTCGCGAATAGCATCTCCGCCATCTTTTTTGGTAACTAATTCCAATTCACCGGCACTTACCAACGCGTCAAGCTTTTTAAAAACTTCCGAAAGGCGAACATCCTCATCGTATGTATATATGCTTATATCGTCTAGGATAGAAACTTTTTGTGTGAGGTTTGTTGGTGTGCGTTTCTTACGATCATCAATGCTTTCAACGATCAATCCTGTGGTTCTCCGCCCTACAATCTGATGTAAACCCGGCTTCCCCCCTATTGATACAACGTCTTTCAGTTCCATTCCTGTTCTTTTTTTTTGCGAAGATATGCCATTCACCAGCGAATCGAATTTACCAGACTAGGAAAAGAATCAACACTTAGAGCAAAATGAAATGTCATTTTTAGTGGGTGACAAAATAATGACACAACAGTCCCGTTGGTTAAGTAGGGTAAATTTGAATTAATTGGTTAGTTAATTTGGTCTAAAGGTCGGAGAAATCCGGCCTTTATTCCTTTACGACGTTTCGAATCGCTATGAGGTTTTTCATCAAGCTCTCAAATTGATCAAGTGGCAACATATTAGCCCCATCCGATTTTGCTTCGGATGGATTCGGATGGGTCTCGATGAATAACCCGTCTGCTCCCACCGCAACTGCCGCCTTTGCAATAGTTCGTATGAGTTCTGGTTTACCACCGGTTACTCCGGAACTAGTGTTTGGCTGTTGTAAACTATGCGTTATGTCCATAACAACAGGATGCCCAAAGTCTTTCATCTCTGTGATGTTTCTGAAGTCAACAATGAGGTCTCCATAACCAAACATATTTCCACGCTCTGTGAGTAATACGTTAGAATTTCCGCTTTCCACAACCTTATCCAGTGCAAACTTCATAGCACCGGCGGATGCGAACTGTCCTTTTTTGATATTGACGAACTTTCCTGTTCGCGCAGCTGCTATCAACAAAGCCGTTTGTCTAAACAAGAATGCTGGAATTTGTAAAACATCAACATAATCTGCAGCTAGTTGAGCTTCTCCAGCCTCGTGAATATCTGTAACGGTTGGGACGTCGTATTTGTCCCCAATATCCGCCAAAATCTGCAACGCTTTCTCATCACCAATTCCGGTAAAACTGTCCAAGCGAGACCGATTGGCTTTTCGGTATGATCCCTTAAAAACCAGAGGGACACCCAACCTAGAACAAATCGATTTTAACTCTCCTGCAATCTCATCTGCCATACCGGCTCCTTCTATAGCACACGGACCGGCTAAAACAAATAAAGAGTCTCCTCCTGACTTTAGATACGCTAGTGTTTCAGACTTTGTCACAATTATTCTTTTGGCAATATTACATATTTGTGTGTCGGGAAGAGCGAACTCTTTCGACCAAAATTCTGTCTAACAGATATCAATGTTGCGCAAATCGACCATCATATGGACCATTCATCTTTTGCTCAGTCAGAAGGTTACGGGGCAACCGTATCTGTCGGATTTTAATATATCTGAAGTTGAGGGAAACGTAGTTGTAACCTGGACAACCCGAGCAGGATTTACTTGTGAAGACATTCATGTTCTCTACGGTACGGATTCGAATGCCCTATCTGCTGTTTACACATATCCAGGAATCTGTGGTTCAGATACATCGGAAGAAAGCTACACCTATATAATGCGCGAGCCTGATGTGAATCGGGATATTTTCTTTCAGATTGATTTAGGAGTCTTTGGCAAATCTCAAATTTTACATCTGCGTATTACGCAAATTGGTACTTCCGGAAGCTTGGTTTATCCCAACCCAGCTAGTGCACAGAGCACGTTGTTGTTCGATAATCCAAACGCAGATGTTGCCGAAATAACCGTTTATTCAAAGACAGGCAGTCGTATACGCACCCATACAACGCGTGACAAAAGCATTACGTTAGGTGAATTTAGTCTACACCTTTCGGGAATCTATTATTATACGATTCTTGTCGATGGAAGAACATTGCGAGGTAAGTTTGTCCTTCTTTGATTAAACTTGCAGCAAAGTTTAACAAATGAGTAATCAGTTATTAGCCGGTAAAAAAGGAATCATTTTCGGAGCGTTAGACAGTAACTCTATCGCGTGGAAAGTAGCAGAGCAATGCCATGATGCGGGTGCAGAATTTATTCTAACCAACGCACCAATTGCGCTTCGTATGGGAGCCATTAATGAGCTTGCAGAAAAAACAAACTCAGATGTGGTTGCTTGCGATGTAACCAGCAACGACGACATGAACGCATTAATCGATGCGGCAATGGAGAAGTTTGGCAAGGTTGACTTCATACTTCATTCCGTAGGTATGAGCCTTAACATCCGTAAAAAGAAACCATACACCGGGTTGAATTACGACTTTATGCATAAGACGTTTGACATCAGCGCCATCAGTTTACATCGCCTGCTTCAAACGTGTTATGAAAAAGATGCGATTAATGATTGGGGTTCAGTAATTGGACTAACCTACATCGCAGCACAGCGAACTTTCCCTGACTACAGTGAAATGGCTGAAAGCAAAGCATTGCTCGAGTCAATTACACGTAGCTTTGGATATCACTATGGCGTAAAACGCAAGGTGCGAGTTAATTCCATTTCTCAGTCACCTACAATGACTACCGCAGGTTCCGGAGTTGGAGGATTCAACGCATTTATTGATTATGCAGAGAAAATGTCACCACTCGGAAATGCCTCAGCAGACGATTGTGCATCATATTGTGTTAGCTTGTTCTCAGATCTTACCAGAATGGTAACGATGCAGAACTTGTATCACGATGGAGGCTTCAGCAATGTTGGAGTATCAGAAGCTGTGATGGATAAGTTCGGTACTGAAGAATAAAATTGTCACTACACTACGAAAAAGGTCGATTCAGTGAATCGACCTTTTTTATTTGAACGCTTTCTTATTCTTTCGACGTTTTTTCTTTGGTTTAACTCCTTTTGGAGGCTCGGGTTCCTGGATATCGTTCATCTTTCGATACTTATGTTGATCATCTGCATCATCAAACAACAACTCCTGTCTTTGCCAAAACCCCTTAATAAATACCATATAGTCATACGTCCCATCTGGAACATAATACTGATACTGGCCTTTAAGCATTGGGTTAACTGGAGACAAGTGATCAAAAACTATCTTCTTCTCTTCCTTGCTATACCTACAAATCATTGTGGCCTGATTGGCGTAGGTATGTATTAAACGGTGTTTGTATTCATCTTCATCATCCTCAAAAATGGGTAGACCAAACCAAGGCTTACCACTTTCATCGAAGTGCAGTACATCTATGATCTTTCGGTTGGTAAAACCATCTTGCCCATCCCAACCAAACAGTAAGTAACGCTTCTCTCCTTTGTAACTGTAGGTATGAATCTGATAATAGAGTGCCCCAATCCAGTGTTTGTGATCTACTTGCTCAAATTCCGGCTGTCTAAATGTATGTGAACTATCGTATAAACCGAAAAGCACCAGACTGTCGGGCGAATTCATTTGCATCGCTCCAAAGTACACATACCGTCCGCTGTCTAATGGCAGATTCCAGGTAAACAGTCGGAATGCCTCGTCTTCGGGTTTCAGAATACTTACGGTTTTCAAACGCTCAAACTCGTAGTCGAAACTCGTTGGAACCTGTAGCGCCTTTTTAAGTGTTTGAATGAAATAGTAACAGCTGGTAACTCGTTCTTCGATATCACGCGAGTTAATGATGTTGTGACTTAACCCTTCCAGCTGATACTCGATATTTCGTATCGAGTCGCGATAGACAGTATCTTGTTCAGTGGCTTGGGCCTTCTGGAAAACGCTCAAGAAGAGAACACAAATCAATATATGGCGCAGGCTTGTCACTTTTTGTAGTAACTCAAATCCCATGCCGAATATTGTATAATTAGACTTCAAGTACGAGAGCACTTGCTCCTCCTCCACCGTTACAAATGCCGGCAGCTCCGATTTTACCGTTTTTCTGTTTCAAAGCATGAATTAACGTAACCAAGATTCGTGCACCTGAAGCTCCCAATGGGTGACCTAAAGATACGGCACCACCATTTACATTCACTTTTGCTGGGTCAAGACCCAACAGTTTGTTGTTCGCTAAGCTCACGACCGAGAATGCTTCGTTAACTTCAAATACATCCACGTCTGCCATCGAGCATCCTGCGCGCTCAATGGCAATTGGCAACGCCTTAGCCGGTGCAGTTGTAAACCATTCAGGTTTTTGTGCAGCATCTGCAAAGCCTGTAATCTTTGCAAGCGGCTTCAAACCAAGTTCGTTCATTTTGGCTTCACTCATTAATACAAGCGCAGCGGCTCCATCGTTCATGGTACTTGCGTTTGCAGCGGTTACTGTTCCTTCACGATCGAAAACAGGTCGTAATGCCGGAATCTTTTCGAATTTTACATTCTTGTATTCTTCGTCTTCTGTGACTAAGATTGGATCCCCTTTGCGTTGAGGTACTTCTACCCCAACAATTTCGTCGTTAAACCGACCATTCGCCCAAGCATCTGCAGATCGTTTGTACGAATCAATAGCAAAATTATCTTGCTCTTCACGACTGATGTTCATCTCCTTCGCTGTATTCTCTGCTGCATTTCCCATCATGTAGTTGTTGTACACATCGGTTAGACCGTCAAATGCCAATCCATCAATTGCCTTAAAGTCGCCGTATTTATAACCTTTTCGAGAATTCATGAGATAGTGCGGTACACGACTCATGTTTTCCATACCACCGGCAACCACACAATCGTTCATACCTAGCATAATGCTTTGAGCACCCAACATCACTGATTTCATACCACTAGCACAAACTTTATTTACTGTAGTACAAGGAACCTCCTCACTAATGCCCGCATAAATAGCCGCCTGTCTTGCCGGAGCCTGACCAACCCCTGCCTGAAGAACATTTCCCATGAATACTTCATTAACCTCACTCGCATTTACACCAGCTTTCGATAGCGCACCTTTAATCGCGGTCGCACCTAATGTAGTTGCAGAAATGGAGCTGAATACACCATTGAAGCTTCCCATTGGAGTTCGCACGGCAGATACTATATATACGTTGTTCATAATGATCTAGATTTGGGCGCAAAGATAAGATTTCAACGCCAACACATCTTGCGAGAAATAGTTTAAATCCATTCAATATCAGGTGTAAATTTGATGAGATAAAATCTGTGCGTGAAGGAGTCAAACGAATACATTTTAGGAACTCACCCTGATGAGTTACACCGACTTGGCATACAACATCAGGTATGGGCCAGCGAGGCTCAAACAGGTTGGGCAAATGCGGGGTTTACTGCAGGGCATCATCTCTTGGACTTAGGCAGTGGACCAGGGTTTTGCAGTCGCGAACTTGCGTATATTGTTGGAAGCGAAGGAACTGTTGTTGCTGTAGATCAATCCCAGAACTATATCAAGGAGGTTAACCACCTTAGCGAAAAGTACCAACTTCCTCTTCGAGGCGTTTGCTCAACATTCGAGGATTTGGAATTGGAACCAAACACATTAGATGGCGTGTACTGCAGATGGGCGTTAGCTTGGAACAAAAATCCTCAAGCGATTATTGAAAAGATTACTCGCTGGCTCAAGCCTGGAAGTAAGTTTATCGCACATGAATACTTTCACTGGATGACTCACAGCACAGTTCCCGAGTATTCAAATCTTAACATCGCCATAAAAGCTGCGTTTGATAGCTTCGAATCCTTTGGCGGCACCATAAACGTAGGACGGCAAATACCCGAAATGGCGGTAAAATGCGGGCTATCTGTAGAGTTGGTACGCCCAATGGCAAAAATGGCTCAACCCAAAGACTTCACCTGGCAATGGCCCGGATCGTTTTACAAGGTATACTTCCCAAAACTCGTTGAAGATGGATTTTTGGATCCTGATTTTGCTCAAAAAGCACTCGCGGAATTTGAAGCGCTTTCAAGCAACCCGAATTCAATGCTTCATTGTCCTTTAGTAGCTGAAATCATTGTGACAAAGCCAAATTAATCAGTGGCTTGTGTAATATTGCGCCATGGAGCCAAAAATTGACGTAGTACTCTCGCCTAATCTACTGGAACTATACGACTTGTCTGGAAAAATAGTTGTTGTGATCGATGTATTGCGTGCAACGTCAACTATGTGCGCGGCAATGAGTAACGGTGTTCGCCATATTAAACCGGTTGCTACCGTTGAGGAAGCTCTTAAACACCAAGGAGGCGACTGGTTGGTTGCTGGCGAGCGGAATGGTGAGAAAGTGACCGGATTTGATTTTGGCAACTCACCAGCCGAGTACACCAAAGACGTTGTTGATCGCAAGCAATTAGTTCTCACAACAACCAATGGAACCAAATGCATTTTGGCATCTACCCAGGCTGATGAAGTATTAATTGGGTCCTTCTTCAACTATTCCAAACTTGGGGAATATTTAAAATCTAGCGCAAAGGATGTCATCCTTTTCTGTGCCGGCTGGAAGAATCGCGTAAACTTGGAAGACAGTGTTTTCGCAGGCTACCTGGTTGATTACTTGAAAGAAAGTCATACATGGGAGAGCGATGCAGTTGAATTGGTTCACTTGGCAGCAACTACGGCTATGAATGACTTAGAAGCGTTTCTATACAATGCTAGTCACGCAAAACGATTCCGTAGATTGGGTAACCACGAAGATTTGAAGCGTTGCTGTGCTATTGATGCGTATCCGTCACTCATGCGCTATGAGAACGATTTATTGGTACCTTTCGATAATTAGTCGCGCTATTCACAAAACATAAAAAAGCCCGGACATAAATGCCCGGGCTCTCTTTCATCGAAATTTGTTTAGTCTACGCTAATCACTTTGATTTTTCCGTAGCCTAGTTTCTCTAAACCCGGCTTCACTTTGTATGCGTGACCTACAACCACAAACAACATGTGTTGTGGTTGAATGTATTCTTTCGCTAATGCGTCAACTTGAGCCTTTGTAAGACCATTAATGATTTTAGCTTGCTCGTCGTTATATCCTTCCGGTAAATCATTGCTTACAATATCCGCCAAGAAACTCAACTTCTGGATAGGAGTCTCGTAATCTAGTGCTTGACTCAACAGAATTGAGCTCTTTGTGAACTTAAGCTCATCTTCTGTGATACCGTTGTCGCGGAACTTAGTAAGTTCCTTCATAACCTCCATGATAGAACTGTCTGTAGCTTCTTTCTTGATGTTTCCACTGAAGCTATAGTTACCGTAGTAGTTGTTCGCGCTGAAACGTGAACGTGCACCGTACGTATAACCTTTATCCTCACGCAGGTTTAAGTTGATACGGCTGTTGAATGCCCCACCTAAACTGAAGTTCATAACGCCACATTTGAAGTAGTCGCCATTCCAATCGTAGGTTAATGATGGATAACCGGCTACAATCATTGATTGAGGTGCATATGGCTTGTCGACAAGAAGGATGGTAGTCGTCTCAGGTTTTGTTGGCTCTGGTAAAGCAGGAACAACAACATTCTTGTTTTTCCAAGATTTCAAGAAGTCTAACTTGCCTAAAATCTCTTCTTGTGAAACCGGCCCGATGATAGACAAGCTCGCAAGGTTTGGAGAGTAATAATTGTTGTAGAAGCCTACACAGTCATCAACACCAATTTTATTTACACTTTTGAACGTACCTGAAGATGGCTCTGCCATAATTGAATTACCATAAACCTCCTGGTTGTAGTAGTGGTATGCCAAGAATGTTGGGTTAGTCCGTCTGTTATTGATAGATTGAATACGTTGCTTTTTGATACGCTCAAAATCCTTCGCATCCATACGTGGCGACTCCAAAGTCTCTTTAAACAGCTTCAAGGTCTCATCCAATTTGTCAACAAACGATTCTACATAAACCGTATGGCTGGTGGTACCACTTCCGTAACGGATATTACTTCCCAAACGTTCCAGTGCTGCACTGTATTCTTCTGATGTAAGATTTTTAGTTCCCTCGTTCATCAAGCTAGCTGTAAGTGATGCTGTACCACTTCCAACTTTTTTATTTGCCTCAAGCAGGTGTCCTCCCTCCATGTCGATGTAGAGGTAAACTTTTTTCATGTCTTTGGCTTCAGACCCGATTACTTTCAAACCGTTGTCAAATGTTGTGGTGTAATATTCCGGAATGGTGATCGACTTAACTGCTGCCGCTTTAGGCTGTACTGAACGATCGAAGTTGTCTTTAGGTGGATTGTACGTTAGCCCAACATATTGTGGATCCACTTTCTTTTCAACGTTGGCGTGTGGATTAACGCTCTTGCTCTTCTCCTCATCAGTATCTTTTGGCGCCTCGCGAGAAACGTTTAGGATTACCGCTTTTTTCTTGTAGATGTATTTACGGAAAACACGCATTACATCTTCTTTAGTAACCGATTCATAACGTGTAATCTCATCATTCAAGTTGTACCCGTTACCCTTCATCATATTCCACTGACTCAACAACGTCGCTTTACTCGCAACTGAATTTACTTGGTCAACTAAATACGATCGGTATCCTATCTTAACACGCTCTAACTCATCGTCAGTGATTCCCGTCTTGTTGAATTCTTCGAAAATGTCATTGATTCTTTCTTCTACCTCAGAGAAACTCATTCCCATAAATCGTGCAAGCACACGTACAGAGAAGAATCCTGACAGTTCAAGACTCTGGTTGTATGAGCTTGCTTGAACAGCGTCTTCCGTTTTTACAAATTTTTGGTAAAGCGGAGAGTTGTTGCTTCCACCCATGATTTGTCCCAAAACGCTTAATGCCGCTTCATCTTTGTGGTATTCCTCAACAGTTGGCCAAACCATTGTCGTCAATGGTAGGTAGATATTGTCGGTCATTGGAACATACTTGTTCACCGGTAATATAGGGCGCTGTGGGCGCTGGTCTACTACGTCCGGACATTTTGAAATGGTACCGTAGTACTTGTTCACCCAAGTTTTAACTGACTCAGGATTTACATCCCCTGAAACAACAAGCGTAGCGTTGTTTGGTCCATACCATCTTAGGAAGAAGTTTCGCAAATCATCAAAACTCGCAATGTCTAGGTCGTCAACATATCCGATAGGAGTCCACTCATATGGGTGATTCGGATATAGGCTCTTAAATAACACTTCATTCACCATACCATATGGCTGGTTGTCGTAGCGCTGACGTTTTTCGTTTTTCACAGCGTCACGTTGGTTATTAAACTTCTCTTCGGTAAACCCATCTAGGTGAGTTCCCATTCGGTCGGCTTCTAACCAAAGTAGTGTCTCTGTTAGGTTGCTTGGTGCCGTATTGATGTAAACAGTTTTGTCGAACGACGTGTAAGCGTTGTTCGTTCCCCCTGCTTCAGAGATAATTTTAAAATGCTCTTCGTCTTCCACATTTTTCGAGCCCTGAAACATCATGTGCTCAAAGAAGTGAGCGAAACCACTGTTTCTGATACTCTCACGAGCAGAACCTACGTGGTACGCCACTTGAACGTGTACGATTGGATCGCTGTGATCTTCGTGAATGATAAGAGTTAAATCGTTTGAAGTAAGTTTATACTTCTGGTAAGGGATAATGTTCTTCGACAGATCTCCTTTTACATCTTCAACCAATTCGAACTGTGCGAATGTTGGAGAAACAAAGAAAAGTAAGCTAAGAAGTAAGGTACTGAATTTTAACTTGTTCATTTACAAACTCTATTTGCGGCAAAAGTACTATTGTAAATGAGTTACTATAAAGCGCGTCGATAAAAAGCCTGTTTCTTTCTGAGAAATTACTCGTAGGATATCCAACCGGAAGGAATTCCGTGTGCTTTTGCGTAGGATAACACCTTCAGGGCCTCGGCCTTTGTCTTGGTTGAATAAATCCCTACACGATAAAAACCATTTGGTTGTGGAAGTATATGCACCATGTTATAGTCTGCCGATATGCGTTCTGCCGCGGATTTGGCTAGCTCTTGATCCTTGGTAGAAATTGCAATCACGTAGAAAGCTTTATCACCTGTACGCCTTACAAAATCCTCTGGATTCAGTTTTGGCTCAACACTGTTCTCCTTTTTTGATGCGATAGCCGTTGTATCCTTAGTACCCTTTTTCTCTAAAACAGGTACTGTTTTGGACGTGTCAACCACAGTTTTTGAATCACCTGTGTTTTCTTTACGAACAACCGGTGTGGTTGGTACCGATGGCTTCACCTCATCGTCACGAGTATCTGCAGAATCAGATTCGTAGTATAGGACCAATACAATCTGCTCCTGCTCTAGCTTGGCAATGTCATCTTTGAGTTTCTGAGCTACCAACTCAAGCTCATTTAATTGGTCGTAAAAAGAGTCGGCTAGGTTATCAGCCATTGAAGGATCCGTTGGACAACCCGAGAAAGAATCAATGCCTGCCACTGTAGGACATTCGTCGTACGCATCTGCTATTCCATCGCCATCATAATCACCTTCCGGTTTTGTATCCGGTTTCTTCTTTGGCTTGGCGCCAATAGTCTGACTGTATCCCAGGCGATATTGGACATGGGTATCAAAATCCCCATTCAATTGCTGGTTCAGCGCTACGGATACGTTCAGCTTGGACCGCTCGGAAAATGCGATCTTCAGTCCAAATCCATATTCGTTTGTCACAGCAAACGGTGTTATGTTGAGTGCCTCATAATTGGTGAGGTAATTGACATTATATCCAAACCGTTATTGTTTGCGCTCATTGTTCCAATTCCGAAATTATTTGAGGACTGAGAAAGAAAAAAAGCTTTAGCCGATTCATTACCCGCCCCCCCCTTAGAAGGAGGCAGGAAAACGGTTAATTTAACGTCAGAACTACCCCCCGTTAATTTTTCAATTTG
>CAJXLR010000026.1 GCA_913056425.1 uncultured Bacteroidota bacterium | reverse complement strand
GTTGATGAAGCATTTCACCAATCGAGTCAATAGACGGTGCCAATCCCAGAGAATCGGAGCTCCATTGAGTCCTCCAGTCCCAACCTCTGTTTGTAACCGATTCGAACAATTTGTAGTCTTCAGTTATCGAAAAAGCGATTTCTTCATATCCTCCGGTGTCCCAATACGCCTTTGCTCTTACGGCCATGTTGTTCCCTACGGAAGTGCAGCTTACACCCAAGTTGGCAAAACTTTGGATGTATCCCATGAAGTGAAGCCAATCGATGGACTGCATTTTTGAGAACCAAGAGCTCTTCGCCTCACATGTACTTGTACCGGAAACAATGCCCACATCCTCTTTAAATTCAGCAAGCAATGAACGAATCCAGTTTTCGGGTAGCGCCACATCAACATCTGTTATGAAAAAGAATTCACCGGAAGCTTTTTGAGCCAGATGGGCCAACACATTAGCTTTTCCTCGCCCCTTTCCTAGATTTTTTTTGATATGATGAAGCGTAAAGTTTGGCTTGTCTGCAATAAACTGCTCGACAATCTCTGCAGTACGGTCGGTACTGTTATCATTCCCAATCAGGACTTCTAACTTATCTGATGGATAATTCAAATGGTGAATGGATTCTAAGCTACGTTGAATTAGTTTTTCTTCGTTGCGCGCAGCGAGCAACAAACTGACCTTCGGTAGTAGTTCCGGCCGCTCCTCACTTTTTTGAGGGATGAATATTCCAACCAAACTCACAAACTGAATGGAAATGAATATCACACAGACTACTACATAAATTATGGTAATTGACATGATATGTACTTGTTTGCTGCTAAGAATTCGCAGTATTTGGGTAGTAGGTATTCAAGGTTTTCTTGCGCTTTGGTGCTGTCGTGAAACACGATGATTGAACCGGGTTTTGTCAGTTTTTTTATGCGCTGTAAACAATCGGATTTATTCAGTCGAGGTGAATAATCGTGTGTTAGAATATCCCACATGACAATCTCGTATTTCTTCTTAACCACACCGCGCTGACTGTCGTTAATCCTCCCATACGGCGGTCGAAATAACTTAGAATCAATAACTTCTGCCGCTTTAGCGACATTGTCTATGTACTGGCTGTTGCTGGTTTGAAATCCGTTTAAGTGATTGAAGGTGTGGTTCCCTACTCGATGACCTCGGGATAACACTTCGTTGTACGTTTCCGGGTGCTTCACAACATTATCTCCAATACAAAAGAACGACGCTTTAAATCCGTATTTATCCAAAATGTCAAGAACATACGGGGTGATTTCGGGATGTGGTCCGTCGTCGAACGTGAGATACACCCGAGGCTCATCCTCCTCTATACTCCAAGTTAAATCTGGAAGAATCCATCGGTACCATTTCGAAGAATACTTGAGCGCTCGCACGTTCAATGTTACACCAATTTGTTTGAATTCACCAGCATACATCAACCTAAAAACTTGGACTATAGATTAATAAAAGCGCTTAGTCGATGTGACACAATTCTGCATGAAACAGTATGTACTTTTGCCACATGGTTCTGATGAGAAGACTTTTTGCTTTCACTTTAATAGTGCTGATTTCAAAAACAGGTGTTGTCCTTGCTCAAAACAACACTGATAACGCCGGTACCAAGGCATGGACTCTTGAAGCATGCATCGAACGAGCGTTGCAGAAAAACCTTAATGTGATTGATCAAGAAATCGGGATTTTACGTGCCGAGAATGCATTGAACCAAGACCGACTGGATCGTTACCCAACGCTAAATGCAAGCGCATCTCATAATTATAATTTTGGTCGTACAATTGACCCGTTTACGAACCAGTTTGTAAATCAGAGTATTCAATCAAATAACTTTTCGCTCACTTCCGGTGTAACGATTTACAACGGGAAACGGATTGCAAACACCATTGCTCGAAGCGAAAACGAAGTACAGCGTTCGCGTTTCCAAAGTGATGTAACACGTAATTCTATTGGGCTGTCTGTGGCCGATGCGTTTCTTCAAATCATTTTTGCCAAACAACAACTTCAGAATTTTGAAGAGATTAACAAGGCCACTAAAACTCAGTTAGAGCAAGCAAAATCGCGCTACGAAGCAGGCGTGGTAAACCAACGACAATACATTAATCTAAAGGCACAAGATGCACGTGATATGATGAACATCCAGTCGGCAAAAGGATCACTTGAACTTGCCTATGTTCGTCTGAAGCAACTCTTACTTCTAGAGCCAAATGAAAACATAGAAATTGAACTACCGGAGGTAGGAGTTCCGGCCCTGGATAAAGAATGGATTGTTGCCGCAGTTGTGCAGAACGCCATGGAGTTAATGCCGGATATGAAACTGGCAGAATCTCAAAAACGCAGTGCCGATTTGACGCAGGAGATATCAAAGAGTGGTTTGTATCCGAGGCTTACCGCATTTGCAAATGTCAATACGTTATACTCAGAGTCTCGAGTAGAGCGATTTAATGAACAATCCTTTACCCAGCAGATTGGTTACATTGCTTCAAACCCTAATGAGTCGGTAGTTTCAGATTTTACTCGTTACGACACACGAGTTACTGCTTTTGGTCAGCAACTTAAAGACAACTTTGGTCAAGCTGCAGGTTTGAGTGTTTCGGTACCAGTGTTCAACAACAACCAAGCGCGAGCAGCAATTGAAGACGCCAAACTAGCGTCGCTTCAAGCAACGAATAACATCGAACGGACGCGCCAAAGTATTCAATCATCTGTGGTGCAGGCGTACACAGACTTCTTGAACGCACGCTCTAATTATTTGGCCGCTCTTGAAAATCAAAAGGCTCAAAAAGAGAACTACGATTTTGTGCTTAAATCGTCAGAAGCAGGTGTGGCAACGGTGGCGGATATGGTCCTGGCACTGAATGACTACAACGTAGCCAAGAATGATTTACTGCGCGCAGAATACCAATACATCTACGCTGATGTAATTCTGAGCTTCTACAATACCGGAAGCATTGAATTGTAGCCACTTTGATATTTGGCTGCCACTGAGTTACTTCGCAGCATGAGTTCACTTGGACAAATAGCTGTGATAGGAGGAGGAAGTTGGGCAACCGCACTCGTCAAAATCATTCAAGACAGCAGTCCCGAAACGAAAGTTAATTGGTGGTTGCGGGGCAATGAAAAGGCAGCTTACATTCAAGAGCATGGACAGAATCCGGATTATTTGAGAGACGTGCATTTGGACAGAAATCGTCTAAACTGTTCTGCAGACATTGCACAAACTATTGCAGAAAGCAACACACTCATATTAGCTATTCCATCCGCTTTTGTTCATAGTTCTCTGAGCTCATGTGATTCAAACAGCTTTAAGGGCAAAACAGTCTTGTCTGCCGTTAAAGGATTGATTCCGGAGACAAGTGAAATTCTTGGGGATTACCTGAAGACTCAAAAGGGGCTTACGGCCGATCAAATTGGAGTGATAACAGGCCCTTGTCATGCTGAGGAGGTAGCCCTTGAAAAGCTCAGCTATCTAACAATTGCGTCTGAGAATCGTACTTTGGCTACCGAAGTTGCGCAATTGCTGGCAGGGGATTACATCGAAACGACAACTTCAGATGATATATACGGCACAGAGTATTCAGCCGTATTAAAAAATGTTTATGCAATAGCCGCAGGTATTTTTCACGGATTAGGATACGGCGACAACTTCTTGGCCGTACTCGTTTCTAATGCAATTCGAGAAATCAAGCGCTTTATTGAGGCAGTTCATCCAATTGATAGGGATATCGATGATTCGGCCTATCTCGGTGATTTAATTGTAACGGCTTATTCGAAATTTAGCCGTAACCGAACTTTTGGTAACATGCTTGGACGTGGTTATTCTGTTAAGGCGGCACAGATCGAAATGAAAATGATTGCAGAAGGCTATTATGCCGTGAAAACGGTGCACGAAATGAACGAAAAGTTAGGTGTTTCGATGCCACTGGCCGACTTTGTTTACTCCGTAGGTTATGAGGAGCAGAAGCCAAAAGGTTTGGTGAATTCGGTTACGAAGCGATTGAATTAATCGTATTTATATATTTTTCGAACACCGTCTCGGTTGGATTTTCCGTGTCGTTCCGGCACGAGGTAATACAAGCCCTCAGAGAGGAGTTGCACATCTTCAGGTCGTGTGCATTTCGATATGAGTTCCCCATAGAAATTGAACAATCGGTAAGTTGTTTCGTCTTCAGCGATACGAGGAATCCGAAGAATGTCTGATGCTGTTTTTTCTCCATCGAAATCAATCTGAATCAAACGCACGTAGTTGAAACCAACCGTTGGTGAGATGAGATAAAAGTATTTCTGAATCACAGCAGAATTTCCGGCACCCGACACATAACCATGATGGATCCAATTCAAGCCATCTAGATTAACTTCAATATCAAATCCCGCATTATTGACTTCGCTTGCGGTCGCCCAGGTGAGACTTCCATCCGCATTAAGCTCTAAGTATAATAGTTCTACGGGGAGTGAGGATCCATTCATGCCTGAGATGACATCTCTTGGGAAGACTAGGCTTGAATCTATTTGCTTCCATGAATTTGGATTGTATATCATACTTAGACAATTCCCCAGCCCATTTGAGCACGTGGTCTGGCCGGTGTAGATGCGCTCAGATGACATGTGTAATGCAGTTTCATTCGGAATTAATCCGGTGCCCGACAGGGTTTGATTCCCTGGAGAGGCTGTATCTCCAATCATGGAGAGTAGGTGTGGGTTTGAACGTGTTCCCGTAAATGCAAAGATTTGATCGGTCGCCGCAATGGAGAATCCGGCATCGGTTTCAGAGACGCTTCCGATGTTCGAGGATGGATTGTTATCTGCGTTTTCAATGACAATCACAGTTCCGGGATTTAAGGTGTTGCTCGTAGAATTAAACCACGTGTTGTCACCTTCTCCGTTCGTTGAGTAGAAACCACTTCCCGTCCATTCCTCATCCGTAAAAACAACGGAATCTCCAGGTAAGCAGTAGTCCATAAGAACAAAAGCATATCCGTCTTGACTGCTCGTGCTCCATGCAACGAAAGCGATGTCACCTACGTCGCTTAGAGAGCTATCTATCTGACAATTAGATTTTTGTGAAGTTAGTGTGGTTGCTGTTAAGGCAATAAAATGCCACAAGAAACCTCGGCGTACTGTTCTTTTCATGGTTTTCTCTTGGTTTGGTTTCTTTAAGTTACGAAAAACGAGAAACGACATTTCGGTGAACAACATAGCTATGAAGTACACGTTGTAATCCCGTACATCACTTACTTTTGCCTCGCATGAAGTTTAAACTCGCAATTGTTCTGACTGTTGTAACATTCACGTTGATTCTCTCATCGTGCAACGACGATCAGGTATTCTACACGGGATCTGATGCGAGTCTTACATTGCGATCGGATACCATTTTCTTCGATACAGTTTTTACATCAAACATCCCTCGTATTCCACTTTCGGTAAACAAGCAACTGGTTGTTGTGAATCCGCTCAAAGAAGCGGTGAAAACAGACTTTATGCTTTATGGTGGGAGCGAATCTGTTTTCCGAATAAATGTAGACGGGGAAGTTGGACCTTCCGTTAGTGACATTGAGATTGGTCCCGGAGATTCCATCTTTGTTTTCGTGGAGTTGTCTGTAGATGAGAATGATGCCCCACAATCGTTACCGCTCATTGTGCGTGACTCCTTATCGATTAGCACCAATGGCAATCAGCAGCAAGTTCAACTCATGGCGTGGGGTCAAGACGCTGAATATTTTTTCCGCGATACACTGTGCGATGTGACGTTCTCCGATAAGCAAAAGCCTTATGTGGTTTATGGATATTTATATGTACCCGAAAACTGCAAGCTAACTATCGAAGAAGGAGTCAAAATGCATTTTGCTCCTCGGTCGTGGTTGTATGTGGAAGGGACTTTAGAGATTCGAGGAACAAAAGATGAGCCGGTAGAATTTCAGGGCGATCGGCTTCAGCCGGATTTCGAAGAAGTTGCGGGTCAATGGGGTGGTATCTGGATTGACAAACTCAGTAGAGGGAGCACCATAAAACACGCCATAATTAAGAATGGCACAGTTGGTATTTATTGTGACTCGACAACCGGATTTTCATACAACATGCCGCCCGCAGTTGTTGTTGATAACACTCTTGTTCGCAATATGAGCTTTGATGGTTTATCTGGTAAGTCGGCCCGAATCATTGCACGCAACAGCATATTTACAAACTGCGGTAGATACAGTTTTCTCGGATTGTTTGGCGGGGTTTACGATTTGAAGCATTGCACATTTGCTACATATGGCTACGACTTTGCGCGAAGAGACCCAACGTTTGTGGTGAACAATGTCCGACTCAACGATTTCAACCAAATCGTACAAGTGTATCCAACACAATACGATGTAGCGAATTGCCTCATCGATGGATCGCTGGAATCAGAGGCGGCATTTGCGACGTTCACAGGAATTGATGAACCATTGCTTTTCGGTGATACTTCATTCCATCACAACTTGGTGAAGCACGACCGCAAACTCGACTATAAAGGGATGGGAAATGTAATTGTCCCAATGGGTGAGGATGCTGGTTTAGTGAATCCTCAAGGTAGAGAATATAGATTACTCCCTTCTTCAAAGGCTCGCGACATCGGAGATCCAATTCCGGGCATATCACTCGATTATCTCGAGGCCACCCGCGATGCAAAACCGGATGCCGGAGCTATTGAGTTTGTTCCTTAACTACTCCGCGTAGTACTTATAGAAGTATGGAATGGTTTCAATTCCTCGGTAGAAGTTGAATATTCCAAACTTCTCATTTGGCGAGTGAATCGCATCCGTATCTAATCCAAATCCCATCAAAATAGTTTTTAGACCAAGCACTTCCTCGAACATGGCAACAATCGGAATACTTCCACCTCCTCGAGTTGGAACAGGTTTCTTTCCGAATGTAGTGTCCATTGCTCGACTCGCAGCTTCATATGCCTTGCTGTCAATTGGTGTAACAGCCGCTTCTCCACCGTGGTGCAAGGTAACGTTCACTTTAACCGATTTTGGGGCGATGGACTCAAAGTGCTTTTTAAACATGTCAGAGATTTTATCCGAAGTCTGATTCGGCACCAAACGCATCGAAATCTTTGCATAAGCTTTACTTGGTAACACAGTTTTAGCGCCTTCACCAATATAACCTCCCCAAATACCATTCACGTCGAGTGTAGGTCGGATACCGGTACGCTCTAAAGTTGAGAACCCAGCTTCACCCATAACGTCGTCAACATCAAGTTCTTTCTTGTATGCATCCAAGTCAAAAGGAGTTTTAGCCATTTCTGCACGTTCTTCAGGACCAACCTCTAAGACATCATCATAGAATCCAGGAATGGTGATGTGACGATTTTCGTCGTGCAAGCTGCTAATCATATCACACAATACGTTGATTGGATTGGCAACGGCACCGCCATACGTTCCACTATGCAAATCGATGTTTGGTCCGGTAACTTCAACTTCAACATAACTCAAGCCCCGTAGGCCGGTGTCGATACTCGGAATGTCATTTGCAATCATTGCCGTATCTGAAACTAAAACCACATCGGCAGCTAGCTTCTCAACGTTGTCTTTTACATAGATTCCAAGGTTCGGGCTTCCCACTTCTTCTTCACCTTCGAGCATGAATTTCACATTACAGTCTAAACTGTTCGTTTCCATCATGCATTCAAAAGCTTTTACATGCATGTAGGCTTGACCTTTGTCGTCACACGCGCCACGAGCGTATATATTCCCATCGCGAATGGTTGGCTCGAAAGCAGGTGTATTCCACAACTCATCGGGTACAGAAGGCTGGACATCGTAGTGGCCATACACGAGGACAGTGGGCTTAGATGGATCAATTATCTTCTCACCGTATACGATCGGATATCCTGCAGTTTGTTCGATTGAAACATTGTCTGCACCGGCTGATTTTAACTTGTCAGCAACAAATGCAGCTGCTTTGTGCACGTCATCAGCAAAAGCGCTATCTGCACTGATACTCGGTATTTTGAGCCAGTCGAGCAGTTCGTTTAGGAATCGTTCTTGATTTTTAGTTAAATATTCTTGAGGCGTCATAATCTTTGAAATGAGCGACGAAGTTAAGCATAATACATGGCCCCTTGAAGTGCCGCTCGTTTTACAATCGAAATCGGTTAATTTGGAATGTGATTTGAAATCATACTCGTATGAAACACTTAAAAGGTTTGTTGGCTTTTGCCACCTTAACCCTGATAATTTATTCCTGTGCGCGTGTTCCGATGACCGGGCGCCGTCAGATGAAACTTCTTCCTGAGAGTGATTTGGTTGCCATGAGTCTTACCTCGTATTCTTCGTTTTTAGATACGAGCAGTGTTGTGTCTAGCGGGAACTACCATCAAATGGTTATGAATGCAGGGAACCGAATTTCTAATGCCGTTGAGGAGTATTTGAAATCGACAGGTGATACATCGGAGTTGGCCAACTACCAGTGGGAGTTCAACTTGGTTGATGAGCCCACAATTAATGCATGGTGTATGCCGGGAGGTAAGGTTGTATTCTACAGTGGAATTATGCCCATTTGTGAAACTGAAACCGGTGTGGCTGTGGTTATGGGACATGAAATTGCCCATGCGATTGCACGTCACGGAAACGAGCGGATGAGTCATGGCGTTGCACAACAGCTTGGCGGAGTTGCACTAAATGTTGCGCTGTTGGACAAACCACAAGAGACTCAGCAGTTATTTCAGTTGGCGTATGGTTTAGGGACGCAAGTGGGAGTTATGTTGCCGTTTAGCAGGAAGCACGAGTCTGAAGCAGACTATATGGGGTTGATGTTTATGGCAATGGCTGGATATAACCCGAGTGAAGCACCAACATTTTGGGGGCGCATGAACAGTTTGGCCGGAGGTGCGAGACCTCCTGAGTTTATGAGTACACATCCACATCCGGAAACTCGAATTGATGCGCTTAAAAAGAATATGCCTCAAGCTGAGGAATACTATCAAAAATGGAAAACCGAGAACGGCGGATAAGTAAATGGCGTCTGCCGCTAACAGCAGTAGTATTGCTCATACTGCTTAGCGTTGTTTTTGCTCGAAGCAAAAAAGACATTATTGAAACCATCGATTGGAATGGAGTTTCGTTCGATGTTGTGCGGGTTGAGTCAGGTAATGGCATAGTAATGGGATGGGCAGACACCACCGGAAAGCCGTTAGGTCAACTCGAAAAGTATATGAATTACAGCGCGTATCGTGGAGTGCCGCTCAGTATGGCCATGAATGGCGGGATGTATCTCAAGGATCAATCACCTCAAGGGGTGTTCATAGAAAACGGAGTCAAGCACAAGTCGGTTAATACGGATTCTGCCTATGGAAACTTCTATCTAATGCCGAATGGTGTGTTTGGAATTACCCAAAATGGGGACGCCCGTGTATTAACTCGAGATTTGTTTATCAAGTCGTACACACCTTGGCGCTACGCAACCCAATCCGGTCCAATGTTGGTAATCAATAACTCGTATCACCCGGCTATTAGAAAAGGCTCTTCAAACGTCCATATCCGCAATGCAGTTGGGGTTGCTGAAGATGGTGTTGTTTACTTCGTAATCTCAAATGAGAAGACCAACTTTTATACCTTGGCTAGTTTGTTTAAAGAACGTCTGAACTGCCCAAACGCCTTATACCTCGATGGTTTTGTATCTAAGATGAGAGTTCCTTCAGAGGGAAGAATCGAAGATGGAAATTTTGGGGCAATGATTGGTGTAAAAAAATAAGAGCCGGTCGCCCGGCTCCCATTTGAACTAATATAGATAGTTAGTGTGTAATCATTATGCGCGTGGTAACCGATTGTTGATCGCCAGTCACGTTCAATAGGTATATCCCACTGCTTAAGTCGGCAACGTTAAGATCAGTTACATCCCCATTCGCCGATTTCGCCTGCACAGTAGTCCCGTTCAACGACAAGATTCGAATCACCTTTGCCTCAAAGTTGGATTCAATCGAGACAACATCTGAAGCCGGGTTTGGATAAACTCGAACATCATTGATCGTGTATTCAGCTACAGAAACAGATCCATCCACTCCTGTAGTATCGGCACCGCCAATAGAACTACCGTCAGTGCAGGTTGTCACCTTAGATGATAGATGATTCGAGTGATCGACATATCCGGCGATGGTTATATCATCAACAAAATCTTTGATACCGGCAGAGATATTGGCCGAGGTTGTTGTTCCCCAATAGTTTTTTGCTAACGAAATCGTATCTGCAACTCCTGCGACCCCAGAACCATATACTTCAACGGAATTAGTCACGAAGGTTAAGAAGTTGTTGTTGTACACTTCGAATTTTGCCGGTCTGTATCGCGACCCCACCCGCAATCTGAAAAATGTATTACAACTGTCAAATGTGTTTTCGTGGATTGAGATTTCGGCTGTGCTCTGTGGGTTAGACAGGCTAAGGGCAGTGCCTTGAAAATTCTGAAATAAGTTACATTCAAGGTGTAAATATTGAGTGGTAGTCTGACTAATTCCCATTGTGCGAATGTTTGTAAAGGAGCATCGCTTAACGGAAGCCCATTGTGGCATGTAAACTCCATACATGTTATGCACGTAGCAGTCGCTCATATGAAGCTTCAAACTGTAACCACCGCTAGCATACATGGCGTAGCCAAATGACGAAGTAGTATTCTCAAAGATTGACTTTTCAATGTAGAGATCGTTCGTGTCTTTTGAGCTGTTTCGTACGTAGATGTTGTAATACCCATCCAAGAATTTGCAATTGCGAACTAATAGCGTCGTGTTATCTGTTTTGAGTGCATATGAACCTCCGGCACCGTTACCATCAAACAAGCAATATTTAAACTGGCAACCGTTTCCAGTGGCCGTATCGTAATCTTCACACTTATTGGTTAGGTCGAAGTAAAACTCTTGACATACAATCGCAGAATCTTTTGTGCCAACAGCTTCTATTGTGCCGTCAACGATGATTCGAAGATTTCGGGCTGTTGAGCGAATGGTTATACCCGGCTCAATGGTAACCTTGGCCCCAGATTGGATGACAGCATTCGCACTCAAAATATAGGGACTCCCCGCAACGGTCCAAGTTTGGTTTGAGGAGATGATTGAGTTAATAGTGGTTTGAGCACTTGAAAAGAAGTAAGTGCCAGACATCACAACGGTAATCATGACACGTCGGATTCGGGAGTTCATATGTTAAAACATTTGGTAACAAATATCGACAATATTTAAGTGTGAAGCATTTCAACCTATAGTCAAGTACACTGTTGAACTGATTTTTAACCGTTCTTGGCTGATTTGTCCGTTAATTCTGAAAAATGTGAGGTTTTTTTAAGAAACTTTGAAGAACTATAGAGACCGTGTACGGCCACTAAACACTGAAACTATGAAGATTAGAACACTTGTTATCATCGTGTTCGCGGGTTTGGTTGCAATGGCGGCATCAACCGCTGATCCTACCGCAGATTCGATTATTAAGAAGTCGCAAGACAAGTTTACGGGTGCACAAACAACAGCATCCATCACCATAACTATACAACGTCCTAAATGGACCAGAACTATGGGGATTAAGTCTTGGTCGAAAGGGACCAAGTTCAGTATGAACCTGATTACCGCTCCCGCCCGCGATAAGGGAACGGTCTTTCTAAAGCGCGATAAAGAAGTGTGGAACTGGATTCCATCTGTTGAGCGAATCATAAAGCTTCCTCCAAGTATGATGAGCCAGAGCTGGATGGGGACGGATTTAACGAACGATGATCTCGTGCGCGAGAGCTCGGTGGAAAAGGACTTTAAGCACACCCTGTTGGGTAAAGAAACGGTTGGTGGAAGAGAATGCTACAAAATTCAGTCTGTTGCCAAAGAAGAAGCCGCTGTGGTTTGGGGGAAAATAGTTTCCTGGATTGATGTTAAAGATTATATCCAAATGAAGGCACAGTTTTTCGATGAGGACAATGAACTCGTGAATACCTTCAATAGCATGAATGTGAAGATGATGGGCGGAAAGATGATTGCCAGTAAAATGGAAATCGTACCTGCCGATAAAAAGAATCAAAAGACCATATTTGAGTATACAAGTCTCGACTTCACAACTCCCATTTCCGATGATTTTTTCACAGTGCAAAACATGAAACGCGTAAAATAGATGACTCGGAA
>CAJXLR010000025.1 GCA_913056425.1 uncultured Bacteroidota bacterium | reverse complement strand
ACCGGGTTACAGCGGCGGCGGTAACGGTGGATCCGGTGGTGGTGCCAGTTACCCGAGCATGAACTCCTACAAGGACCCTGCTCTTAACGCCACACCGGTGTCAGCGGCAACGATGGCGGGCTTCTATAAGCCGTCTGACAGCCCTGCTGCTGCTGACCGTTGTGGCTTATGGCCAAAAGAACATCGTTTTCTTGACCTAAGGCTTCAACATATCTGCTGAATACAAATTCATAGCCATAGTCGTTTCCAACACACGACATGTGAGAACCATCTCCAATTGAAACAGCAGGGAGTGCTCGCCGATTGTCTCGATATCTTCCGGTTAATTCTTCTGCAAAGTGCATGGCATCGCATAAGCTACCGCCATTTCCGCATGAGATGATCTTGCCTCTATTTTCGATGGCTTTAACCATCAGAGCACCTGCGGCTTCAATCTTATTGAAGTTTTCTTCGTTGCTTAGAAACTGTTCCAATACGGAATAAGCTTCTTCAAAGTGTTGTTTTACGCTCATGACTAAACCACTAAGTTAACAATACGTCCCGGAACCACGATTACCTTCTTGGGCGTTTTGCCATCCAACCACTGTTGAACGTCTGCATTTGCCAATACAGCCTCCTCAACGGCTTGTTTGTCCAGGCTTAACGAAAGCTCCATATTAAGACGTGTTTTACCATTGATGGATATCGGGTAATTTTTGGTGTCTTCTACCAAATGCTTCTCATCAAATTTTGGCCAATTGGCATCAACGATAGAAGTCGTGTGTCCACCACGTTCCCAAAGTTCTTCTGTGATGTGTGGTGCGAATGGTGACAGGACGATTAAGAATTGCTCCAATACAGATTTATTTCTACACTTCTGCTCCGTAAACTCATTTACCGCAATCATGAAGGTAGATACACATGTGTTTAACGAGATTCGGTTTATGTCTTCAGTTACTTTTTTAATTGTAGCATGAAGCGTTTTCAGCGATTTCTTGTCTGCTTCATCGTCTGTAGGTAGGTAATTCCCATCTTGATCAACGAATAACTTCCACGTTTTTTTCAAGAATCGAGATACGCCATCAATCCCACTGGTGCTCCAAGGTTTTGCATCTTCGAGTGGCCCGAGGAACATCTCGTACAATCGAAGCGTATCTGCACCGTACTCCTCGCATATGTCATCCGGGTTTACAACGTTGAACTTCGACTTAGACATCTTTCCGATTTCGGACTTTGTGATAAATCGAGCTTCACCTTCTCCCTCAAAAATCCTATCTTCAATCGTTCCGTTTGAACAAATGAACGTTGCTTTAAAGTACTCAGGACGCCAATCAATAAATTGTTTGATGCCATCAGAATTTAAGTAGGAAGGTGCGTCTGTCTTCTTATAGTCGCTTACAAAGTCGACATGCACGGGAATTTGCGTATAGTCATCTTCGTTCTCTACCTTGTCGGCAGATACAAAAACCGCTTTATCTCCGTCTTTTTCCTTTTTTAGGTATATCGATTCAACAATACCTTGAATCATTCCTTGGTTGACAAGCTTTTTAAATGGTTCTTCAAACGGAAGAATGTTTATGTCGTGCAAGAATTTGGTCCAGAATCGACTGTATAACAGGTGACCGGTGGCGTGCTCGGATCCACCCATGTAGAGGTCTACCTGACCCCAATATTTTATGGCATCGCGCGATGCAATAGCTTGCTCATTTTCAGAATCCATGTATCGCAAGAAGTACCAACTAGATCCCGCCCAACCAGGCATAGTGTCTGTTTCCCTTCTCCCTTGAGGTGTGTCAACCCATTCATCAATTGCGGCTAGTGGAGACTCTCCGGTGCCTGAGGGTTCGTATGATGTAACTTCCGGCAGGGTTAACGGAAGTTCTGCGTCTGACAATAGACTTGGAATTCCTTCATTGAATACAACCGGAATGGGTTCTCCCCAATAACGCTGACGCCCAAATCCAGCATCGCGCAATTTGTAGTTGATCGTGCCTTTACCAATTCCTTTTTGATCTATGATCGCGATTGACTTAGAAATGGCATCTACCACGTCCAATCCGTCTAAGAAACCGGAGTTAATGCATTTTCCAACCTTGGTGTCAAATGAAGCCTCTTGAACATTGGCTTCATCATTTTCGATCACTTGAATAATATCCAATCCAAATTTTTTGGCAAATGCGTGATCTCGTGAATCGTGAGCGGGAACAGCCATGATGGCACCGGTTCCGTATCCGCCTAAAACATAATCGGCAACCCAAATTGGTATTTGTTTGCCAGTAAATGGGTGAGTACAGTAGCTCCCGGTAAATGCGCCCGTTACAGATTTAACTTCCGACATACGCTCCCGTTCGCTTCTGTTTTTAGCCCAATTGATATATTCTGTCGCTTCGTCGCGCTGTGAATCTGTAAGCAGTTCATCTGCCCATTCATGTTCAGGGGCAATCACCATGAACGTTGCGCCAAAGATGGTGTCCGGACGTGTTGTGAATATTTCTAAGGCTTTGTCGTGTCCGTCAATTTGAAAATGAACAGAAGCTCCTTCGCTTCGTCCAATCCAATTGCGTTGTATTTCTTTAAGAGAATCGGTCCAGTCTATGGTGTCTAACCCATCCAATAATCGCTGTGCATAGGCTGTAATTCGCAGAAACCATTGCTTCATCGGTTTCTTTATTACGGGATATCCACCTCGCTCAGACAGGCCATCCTTAACCTCCTCATTGGCTAGTACAGTCCCTAACTCTTCACACCAGTTTACGGTAGTTTCTTGGATAAACGCCAGTCGGTAGTTCTGGAGAACATCTTCCTTCTCGTTTGCATTGTAATTCAACCACTTTTCAGCTGTGAATTTTTCAATTTCGCCTCCGGCGTGGTTCACATTTACGTTGCCCTCGTTTTCAAAAATGGCAACCAGATTGTCTATGTGCTCTGCGCGGTTAGACGTGTTGTTGTACCAGTGCGAGAATAGCTGTTTGAATATCCACTGCGTCCATTTGTAATAGTCCTCATCACATGTGCGCACTTCTCTACTCCAATCAAATGAAAACCCAATGCGGTCTAATTGTTTACGGTATCGTTGGATGTTTTCTTCAGTAGTTTTTGCCGGATGCTGACCGGTTTGGATAGCGTATTGCTCTGCAGGAAGACCAAATGCGTCATATCCCATGGGATGCAAAACGTTGAACCCTCGCTGTCTGCGTTGGCGAGCAATGATGTCCGAAGCAATATATCCAAGTGGGTGACCAACGTGCAATCCTGCACCCGACGGATACGGGAACATGTCTAACACATAATATGCTGGTTTTGACGAGTTGTTCTCAACTTTATAGAGTTGGTTTTCTCGCCAGTTCTGTTGCCATTTATGTTCAATAAAACGGTGATTGTAGTGGGCTTCCGACATGAGTTTTTGTTTCAGGCGCGAAGTTAACGGTTCAAGCTAAGTTGAAGAAAGTTTTGAATGGAATTGTCCCACAAAGACCAAGACTGAAACTTTAGCCAGCTCTCACCAGGACTTTTAGGATAGGAATGAAGGAGACTAGTTCATCGCACTAGGTGATTTGAACCATTGATTTTCAGAGTCTAGTTGAATCTTTCAATCGGGGAGGGGTGGCTATAGCCCGGAGAGAGACAATGATGCAATGACTGAATGACTGAATGATTGAATGATTGAATCTGGAGGTTAGTCTTCTACTTGGAATCCGTATTCCGTAAATATCTCCTCCGGTGTTTTGATGATGAACTTCATAGTCATTGGGATTCGGGTAATTGGGAGATTGTTTGAGCTTTGTCGCCGCTGCATTACAATGGTTTGCGCAGTTTCAAGTCCTTGAATAACCTTACCAAAAACGGTATAAGCACCGTTCAAGTGTTTGGTTCCGGGTTCTGAGACAACAATGTAAAATTGAGACCCGCTAGATCGTCGCTCAGGATTTTGAGTATCTCCAATTCTCGCTGCTGCTACAGCCCCGGAATCGTGCATGTATTTATTCGTGTCAATTTCTGCAGGTATAGTGTATCCTGGACCTCCTTGACCATCGTTGGCGCGGTTATCATCTTTGCTATTCGGGTCACCACCTTGAATCATAAAGTTGGGAATAATGCGGTGGAATTCGGTTCCATTGTAAAAACCTTCCCCAACCAATTTGTGAAAGTTGGCCCGGTGGAGAGGGGTTCCTTTGTACATGTACATAATCATCGAACCATGATCGGTGTTTACCTCTACGAGCGTATCTACGTTGGTTGGAATGTTGTCAACCGGTTGGTCGTCACTATTATCCGGGTCATCTTTACAGCCAGACAGCAATCCAATCGCAATGAATAAGTACAGCAAATTTTTCATGAGGTAAATATAGAAAAGTAGTGAGTAATTATTTCGTAGGATATACTACGCTGAAAGTGGTGCCTTTATCCTGTTGGGTGGTGAAAGAAATAGAGCCGTTTGCGGCAAGAACCATCTTTTTTGTGATGGCTAAACCCAGACCCATTCCGCTGTTTTTTGTTGAGAAATTTGGAACAAATATTTTCGGTTGTATCTCTTTCGGTATGCCTTTGCCGTTGTCGGTTATCGAAACTTCAACTTTGCCGTCCATCTCGGAAAGCGTCACCTGAATAAGCCCATCTCGATCTTTTGGAATGGCTTGAACTGCATTCTTGATGATGTTGTTGAACACCCGACCTAGTTGTTCTTTATCTGCCATAACCAGGTAGCTCGGCCAGGAGTCGGAGTACTGAAACGATATGTTTTCGCTCTTTTCAAACAACGTAATGGTGTTTAGTAGAACTTGTGTTAGATCTACTTCTTCGGCATTATCTGTGGGCATTTGCGCAAATGACGAAAACTCCGTAGCTAATTTTGAGAGACTATCGATTTGTTCAATCAACACAGTGGTCACCCGCTTAAATGTGTCTTCCAAGCGTTCATTTTTATCAGCCCATGCACGCTGTAAGTGCTGGATGTTCAGCTTCATTGGGGTGAGTGGATTCTTGATTTCATGTGCCACCTGTCGGGCCATCTCCTTCCACGCTCCCTCACGTTCACTAGCACTCAGTTTCTCAGCACTGTCTGCCAGCTCTAGCACCATTTTGTTGTATTGCTTCACCAATCGCCCAATTTCATCGTTCTGTTTCCACTCAATCAACTCGTTCTGCGCCAAGCGAGTCTTGGACATCTTTTCCCGGATGAGCTGCAGCGGCTTACTAATGCGCTGTGATACAAAATAAGCTAGCGCAATGGCGAGTAAAATCAGGAAGAGGTATAGGTTTACAAACGTTACTGTATATGATGAAATCTCTTTATCTAACTCATTTACACGAGCGTAATATGGTAGGTTAAGGTATGCAATTACCTTCCGTTTGTCGTTTACTAAAGGCAGATAGGCTGATGTATAAGCGAGGTCTCGAATCGATTCTTGTTGCAACAATTGAGAAGTGCTTCTATTTGTGAATGTCTCAAATGCTTTAGGGTGCATCAACGGGGCGATTAATCCGTTTTGATACACGTTTTCGATGCTTGATGCGAGCAGATAGCCGGATTTGTCAAATAGGTTTACATCAACCTTATAGATGTCTCCAATCTCATTTACAATGAGTTGCCTTGAATCCGTATCATCCAGCTTTTTTTGGAAGTCGACCTCATTTTGGAGTTGGTTGGCAACTTCTCGCAACTTAAACATTAGTTCATTTTCTGCACGATTTTGATCGTTAATCTGGATGAACTGAATGGTGACATAAATCGAGACCAAAAGACCAACGAATACGATGATTATCATGGCAAAACGAATTCTAGTGCTGAGGTACACTTGTTCGATGCCCAGTTGATTTAAACGTTGTTTTCTCCAGTAGTCGAAAGCTTGGTATTCCTCCTCATCACCTTGTGTTTTATGGTACCATCTCCGTATATATAAACCGGCTAGCCATAGCAATCCATAAGCTACCAATAGTAGGGTGAAGAAGATGAATGAGAAGCTGAATGTACTTACGAATTGTTTTATGGATTTTGAAGGATGACTGAGTACAACAATTGCGTCTTCTTGGTCACTTACAAAGTGCTGATATTCATCGTCCCGACTGATAATCGATGCACTGCAGAAGACTGATGAATCAAATTGAAGCTTGTACGGATACGTGCCCTTTTGATTAAGTAATTTGTCGTTACTGTAAAGCGCATAGGCATAATCGTCAATATCGAAAATCCGATTCTCCTGTTTCTGCCTTACCAGCTGCGGATATTCATACGAGGATTGGATGAATTTTGGTTCCAGCAGTATAAATACGGTACCGTAGTGACCATACAAGTCACAGTTTTCAAACTTCGCTAGGTAACCATTAAAAATCCTATCGCTCTTTACTTGGTAGAAGTGATTGCTTAAGGTGGGGAAGGACTTGTAGTTGTATATATTATCAAGGTCCTCGAAGTTGTAAAGCGTGCTTGAATTGATGTTCTTGCCGTTTGGGTCGAAGCTCAGAACCAACAAATTGTATTTGCTCAAGTATCCACTGAAGTATAATCTACGAAGACGTCTTTCAAACTGATCCTTCTTTGCGGCAAAAGCTTCAAAGTCTTCGGGAACAAGAAATTGCTGCGCCAATTTGTTCTCCATGTCTTTGAAGAGGTATTCCGCTTGCAAGTCTTTATTCGAGATAAGTTTAGAGGCGTATAGATTTAAATACTCAGCTTCTTTTTCAGATTGATACTTCTGAATTGCTGAGGTAAAGAACACAGCGAATAAGACCAAGAAACCGATGTATCGGTACACACCAAGCCGACGAGAATATTGATGAGCTTTCCAGAGGAATATGATTACAGCTAACGTGAAAACAATTGATGGAAGGAGGCCAAGCACAGTCCGATTGGCATCAATAATTTGGAAAACTACAAAGGCAAGGCCGGCGAGAACAACCGTAATGAAATAGTTGCTATTCGACTTCTCAATGCGTTCTCGGTTTATTGTATTCAGAATGGCAAAGAACATCCACCCTAAAGTCAGAATAATCAACGTAGCCAAAACGCTATAGCCGGATAACGCCGAGAGGTGGGTAACGTCGAAGTTGATGTTTGAGTTACTTATCAAATTCCCGACTAACGAATGCGTCATATCGGCTAAAAAGAAGGTAGTTGTAAAACCAAGCCAGAAAACAATGCGTCGTACCCACAAGTGTTGTTGAACAACACATTGCAGAATGAGGAGGAAAACTAAGGTGGTGGCAACTCCTGTGATTACGTGCAAGACTAAATCTCCGAGTGATGGGAGAATTTCTGAACTGGCAAATATCAGCGGATCAAAAAGTGGCAGACTCAGTAAGCCTTCACCAATGATTTGCTTAACACTCAAGTATCTGAGCACTGCAATGGCAACAACACTAATTAATAATCCCAGTCGCCATCTTTTGTACGCCAGGTAAGCCGCAACAAGCAAGATGATAAATGCATATAGTAGATTCCTACTTGAGGTTTTCGTGTCACCGTAAAACTTGAGGTGTACAATCCCATCTAAGATGGGGTGGGGGCCTATGTGTTCTGTTAAGTCGAATTGGACATTCTTCAGTTCCGGTATAAAAACTTCGGCACTAAAGATTCCCGACTCCTTGCGCATAATTGGCAAACACGCTATTCCGGATTGGTTCTCCAGCGGAACAACTAAATCCCAGCCAGCAGCATGTTGCACAATGTCCAAATCCGTTGCATTTAACGCAGTGCTATCGGGTAGCCATTCATTGGATGTCCAATCGGTCAGCGCGTTGTTTTGACCAATGAATATATTCCAATTTTTTGGAAGTTTATCGTTTTGTGCGTTGGGTTGATCCCAATTCTTGATGGCATTCGTTTGTGAGGCTAGGTATGAGTTCGCAGCCTCAGTCCATTGCGTTGTACGGGTGTCTTTCGATTCTGCACTCGATGTAACATCTCGCTCTGTAGCCACGAAAGCTAAAGCGATTGCCCAAAGTACAATTATGACATATCGAAGTTTCAACCCGAGTAATGATTCCCGTTGGCAAGATAACGGTTTACGTAATCATTTACGGCATCTTCAAGACTGTGAAATCCATCGGAATAACCTGCATCTAACGTGCGTTGCATTTCTGCTTTAGTGTAATACTGGTACTTGTCTCGAATGTCTTCAGGTGTAGGGATGTATTCAATTTGAGGGTCCATGTTTAAGGCCGAAAACACGGCAGTAGCAAGATCCTTAAATGTTCGTGGTGTGCCTGTTCCAAGGTTGTATATGCCACTGTTTTTTTGATGCCTGTACCAAAACATCATCACCGAGATTAAGTCTTTTACGTAAATGAAGTCGCGGGTTTGCCCACCATCGGTATAATCCGGACGATGAGACTTGAATAACTTCATTTTACCGGTTTGCTTAATTTGATTAAAGGCGTGCATCACTACAGAAGCCATACGTCCTTTATGGTATTCGTTTGGCCCGAAGACGTTAAAGAATTTAAGGCCAACCCAGAAATCCGGAGTTTTCGTTTGTTCTAGAATCCACTGATCGATGTCTTGTTTACTCTGACCGTATGGGTTGAGCGGTTTTAATTTATGGATGGCGCTATTGTCATCATCAAAGCCCAGTTCTCCTTCACCATAAGTCGCTGCGGAAGACGCGTAGATAAACGGTATGTTTTTCTCCGTGGCATACTCCCACAAGGTCTTGGTGTAGTTGACATTAAGGTGCTCAAAAATAGAAGTGTCGAATTCTGTTGTATCCGTGCGGGCACCGATGTGAAAGATGGCTGAGATTGAATAATCATTTAGTTGATTTAAGAACTCTTCACGTTCGATACGAACATGAGCATCTAACCCAACGAGATTTTTGTTTTTCTCTGGGAATGAAAAATCATCAACCAAGAGTAACGGTTTGTCTTGCGTCTTATTGAGGTGGTGTGCCAAACAGCTTCCAATGAAACCTGCTGCTCCGGTAACGACGATGTGATCAGCCATGGAACAAATGTAGTAAGAGGTGTTAAGATTTAGGCTTTTTGCGCAGCGATAAGGTTTTGTTGCCGTAATCGATAACCGCTTTGTAATCGGTAAGAACTTCTCCGCCCAGTATCACATCGAAGGGTTGAATACCCAGTTGCTCGTACAACTGCACTACATGGGTCATGTCGATGATGCCCATAGTTAACTTTTTGATGTTTAGCTTTTTGAAGCTCAACGACTTGGCGCGAACAAAGTTTGCTTCCACTTTTTCAGGTCCAATTCCAGAAGTTTGATTGTCTTCCAGCTCCATTGGTTTTAGACCATCCAATTCGCTCGCAAGCGACTGAGAAATAACACTCTTACTTGCTCCAGTATCTATGAGTACGCGAACCTTTCGTTTGTTCAGTTTAGCGTTACAAAAAATATGATTCCCTTCATCACCAAGTTGGATAATGTCGATTGGAATGCTAATGTGTTTTGACTTTTTCAATATTCGGTATTCGAAATTCTTTCTACGATCTTAGGTGTTCGAAATTCACGTTCAATAAAGTGCTTTACCCGTCATCTCGTCCGGTTGTTCAAGCCCCATGAGTTTTAGTATGGTAGGTGCAACATCAGCCAAAATACCATCGTTTAACTCGATGTTTTCTTCACCGAGTATGATGCACGGTACCGGGTTTACACTGTGTGCAGTATTCGGAGAACCGTCCGGGTTTACGGCATTGTCGGCATTGCCATGATCGGCGATGATGACAATCTTATATCCGCTTTTCAATCCTGTATTAACCAAGGTTTGAACACATGAATCCACCGTTTCACATGCTTTCTTAATTGCGCTAAACACGCCGGTGTGCCCAACCATGTCGGGATTGGCGAAGTTGATACACAAGAAATCCGTTTTGCCTTGCTCTAAAACTGCGTTCACCTTGTCGCGCAGTTCAGGCGCGCTCATTTCGGGTTGTAAATCGTAAGTGGCTACTTTGGGTGAGTTGACCAAGATTCGCGATTCTCCTTCGAATTCAGTTTCTCGGCCTCCACTAAAGAAGAACGTAACATGCGGGTACTTCTCTGTTTCAGCAGCTCTGACTTGAGTCTTTCCATTTTCCGCGAGATATTCTCCCAAAGTGCGTTTTAAATCCTTGTTTTCGAATATGATGCTTACATCCTTGAAAGTCTTGTCGTATTCCGTCATGGTAAAATACTCCAACTTCAACGGTGCCATGTTTTGTTCTTGAAAGTGTTGTTGAGTCAGTGCCATGGAGATTTCACGACCGCGATCCGTACGGAAGTTGAAGCACAATACGATATCACCTTCGTTGATAGTCGCAACTGGTTCGTTACCGTCCGCCACAACGATGGGCTCCACAAACTCGTCGGTTACGTTATTGTCATACGAAGCTTGGATTGCCTCAACCGGGTTTGATGTTTGAGTTCCCAAGCCATGAACCATAACATCGTATGCTTTTTTTACGCGCTCCCAGCGTTTGTCTCGATCCATCGCATAGTAGCGTCCTACCATACTGGCGATTCGTGCAGCGCCAAGTCGATCATCATCTACTAAATCGGATACAAAACCTTTCCCACTTCGCGGATCGCAATCCCTTCCATCTAGAAAGGCATGGATGAAGGTTCGATCATCTAGACCATGTTCTTTTAAGATTCCGCAAATAGCTTTCAAGTGCTCATCGCTACTGTGAACACCTCCGTTACTCACCAAGCCCATCAAGTGGATTTTTCGGTTCGAATCTTTAGCTAAATCCAACAGTTTTTGGAAACCCGGCTTCTGTACAATATCGCCATCTTCTAAAGACTTATTGATACGCATCAGCATTTGATAAACGATTCTACCCGCACCAATATTCAGGTGTCCAACTTCTGAGTTACCCATCTGGCCTTCAGGTAAGCCTACGTTCGGTCCATACGTTTTGAGCGTACAATTTGGCGCAGTTGCCATCAGTTTGTCCATAAACGGTGTGTCCGCCTTGTATATGGCATCTGTTGTGTCGTGTTTCCCTATTCCCCAGCCATCGAGAATCAGGAGCATTGCCTTGTTGGATTGCATGGAGCAAAAGTAAAAAGCAATGGGTTAATGAGGATAATGAATTAATGAGTCAATGACGTTTGCTTGGCTATTGGTTATTGTATCATTAACTCATTGGTTCACCATTCCATTGCATTGTGATTTTTATCAGTACTGGAACTATCAAGTCTCAGTTTGTGCGGAGGGTGGCTTTTTACCTTTGCTCCATGGGTGTCTTCTACCACAGCATTCCGACAGAAATCGAGGCGCTTGTCAAGCGCAATCCGGAGTGATTTCTCACTTCTTGCAACCGATTTAACCATCAACCTAAAACATCGTAAAAAAACTATGCCCAGATATCATACACTTGGGAACATCCCCCATAAAAGACATATAACCTTCGATAACCCGAATGGTGGACTGTATCAAGAAGAGCTTTTTGGCACCGCAGGATTTGCCGGACGTTCGTCCCTTATCTATCATATTCATCCACCAACCGTAGTTACAGAAGTAAAACAGATCCGAGATCTGACTCCAAAAATCGCGATAGAGAAAAATATGAAGGCGCTCAGTTTTCAGGGATTCTCTTTGAAGCCTGAAGACGATTATATTCAAAGCCGTCACACCTTGTTTGCCAACGGCGACCTTCACATAGGTTTGGCTGCGCCAAAATCGTTTTCGAAAGATTATTTCTACCGCAACTCAGACGCAGACGAGATGCTTTTCGTGCATGTGGGAAGTGGAACGCTTCGTACCATGTACGGACAACTGAAATTTGGATATGGCGACTACCTCATTATCCCTCGAGGGACAACCTACCAAATCGATTTTGATTCAGAGAACAACCGATTGTTGTACATCGAATCATTTAGCGAAATCACTACGCCAAAGCGTTACCGCAATTGGTTTGGTCAATTGTTGGAACATGCGCCATTTTGTGAGCGTGATATTCGTCGCCCAGAAGAACTCGAAACCTATAATGAATGTGGAGATTTCAAAATCAAATTGAAAAAGAGCAGAAAATTTTAAGACATTAAGCACCTTCAATGGAAAAAAATCGTTTCCAGAATTTTAGTTTCCCTGCAAAGATTGTAAATATTTGCTCGTGACAGTTATTTGCGTAAGGAGGTAGAATATTGTAAGCCTTGCTGCATTTTAAGACGAAATAATTTTCTTCTTCATGTTGAAGTTCTCCTTTAAGTTAAATCGACTGGGGTCATCATGTTTAGCCTGCTGCACTCCAGCGGAATACACCCCGTTATTCAGAT
>CAJXLR010000024.1 GCA_913056425.1 uncultured Bacteroidota bacterium | reverse complement strand
TTTCAGTAACAAGTTCTTGATTGATGACGTTAGGGATATACGTTCGCCAATTTGTTCCAGCGTGAGACACCCTTCTAATTCGTTATAAGGATTTGTTTGTATCTATCCGTTTCAATTGCAAATTTCAAACTGGCTAACAGTGATCGCAATCTTGAGAGTGCAATTTTTATGGTTGATAAGAGATTTTTAATCTTGCATAGGTAAAGGAAACTTTTCATGTCACAAACAATCTTGGCACCTTCGGATTCAAAAACCTGATCACCTTCTCGATCTTCATTGTCGAAGTCTAGATTGTAACTAAGTCCACTACAACCGCCTCCAACAACCGAAACCCGGATGAAGTAAGATTCGTCAAGACTCTCCTCAGCTTTGAGTTCGTGAATTTTAGTTAATGCTTGAGGTGTAATGGTAATCATCGTGTGTTACTTTATTTCTTCCAAACCCTGTTTGGTTCGGTAATCGTTGATTGCAGTTTTGATTGCATCTTCCGCCAAAACGGAGCAGTGGATCTTCACCGGAGGTAATGCAAGCTCTTCAACAATATCCATGTTGTCGATTGCCATTGCTTCCTCAACAGTCTTGCCTTTCAACCACTCTGTTGCTAGTGACGACGAAGCAATTGCTGAACCACAGCCGAAAGTTTTGAACTTCGCATCTTCAATGATTCCGTTCTCCTCGTTTACTTGAATTTGCAAACGCATAACGTCACCACATTCCGGAGCTCCAACTAAACCCGTTCCAACATTTTTTTCATCCTTATTCAACGTACCGATGTTTCTCGGGTTGTTGTAGTGATCGATAACCTTTTCTGAATATGCCATTTTTCTACAATTTGATTTTTAAAATTCTGTTTTTAGTGTTCTTGCCACTCAACTGTTTTCAGATCAATTCCTTCTTTGAACATCTCCCAAAGAGGACTCATATCCCTCAGTTTATTAACCGCTTTGCTTACGTGGTCGATAGCGTAATCGATTTCTTCATCTGTAGTGAATCTACCAAGTCCGAATCGCAGCGACGAATGTGCTAAATCATCGTCAAGTCCAAGATTCTTCAATACATAGCTAGGCTCTAACGATGCAGAAGTACATGCGCTACCGGACGATACAGCTAGATCTTTAATTCCCATCATTAATCCTTCACCTTCGACGTGCTTAAAAGAAATATTGGTCACGTGTGGTAGTCTGTGTTCTACACTTCCATTCACATAGGATTCTTCTACCTTCAATAACTCAGCTTCGAGCCTATCTCTCATTTTTGATAGTTTCTTCGCCTCTTCCTCCATCTCATTCATGCATAGTTCGCATGCTTTTCCAAATCCTACGATTCCCGGAACGTTCAACGTACCGCTGCGCATTCCTCTTTCATGTCCTCCACCATCAACTTGAGCAGTAACCTTTACACGTGGATTCTTTCTTCGCACGTATAGCGCTCCAACTCCTTTTGGACCATACATTTTGTGCGCGGTGAATGACATCAAGTCGATATTCTGTGCCTGAACGTCCACGGGAACTTTACCCACCGCCTGAGTAGCATCCGAGTGGAAAAGGATTCCGTGTTTGCGAGCAATAGCAGATATTTCTTCAATTGGCTGTAAAACGCCAATTTCGTTATTACCATACATCACTGATATTACAATGGTCTCAGGTGTAATGGCTTTTTCTAAATCTTCTAGGTTAATTAAGCCATCTACAGCAGGCTCGAGATAAGTAACCTTCCCGCCCAACTTTTCAATGTGCTTACAAGAATCGAGAACTGCCTTGTGCTCTGTATTCACTGTGATGATGTGATTACCTTTACGAGCGTACATCTCAAAGATTCCCTTCAGAGCTAGGTTATTTGATTCCGTTGCTCCGGAAGTGAAAATGATTTCTTTTGGTGAAGCATTAATCAACTTCGCCACTTGTTCTCGTGCGTAGTCAACCGCTTCTTCTGCATTCCATCCAAACGCATGGTTTCTACTTGCTGCGTTCCCAAACTTATCATTGAAATACGGCAACATCGCTTCTAGGACGCGTGGATCCATTGGAGTTGTGGCGTTGTTGTCCAGGTATATCGGCACGTTAAGCATCTCTTGTTTTTATTTAGATTAATTCTATTCTGCAAATATAACATTGATTGGTTCAAAAGGTTCACCTGAAATTCAATCCTTTTAAGTGTTGTTTTTTTACATCTTTGAACCATTATGATTCGGAAGATTGAACACTTGGGAATTGCAGTGAAATCGCTCAAAAATTCCAATGAACTTATCGCCAAATTACTTGATCGTTCTCCTTACAAAGAGGAGGGGGTCGAGAGTGAAGGTGTCTTTACATCATTCTTTAAATTGGGCGAGACCAAAGTAGAGCTTCTGGAGGCGACTAATCCTGACAGCGCCATTGCAAAATTCATCGAGAAACGAGGTGAGGGGATTCACCATATTGCCCTCGATGTTGTAAATATTGAAGAAGAATTAAACAGACTGGAGTCACTTGGTTTTGACCTGATTCATAAATCGCCTAAACCCGGAGCAGACGGTAAAAAAATCGCCTTTTTACATCCGAAATCGACAAATGGGATACTTGTTGAACTATGCGAGGATATGGAGGCAGAAGAGTAATCTGTATATTTGACTAACATGAATACAAAACAGGTTCTGCGCGTACTGCTTGGGCTTGCCGGTCTGGTTCTACTCGTCTGGTTTGCGTGGCAAGTGAAGCAAGTTTTTGTCTACTTTGCTGTGTCGATAGTCCTTGCGCTGATGGGTAGACCCGCAATGCGGTTGTTGGGTGATTTGGAGGTTAGAGGCAAGAATCTACCCGATTGGGCAAGTGCGGCAGTTGTCTTGGTTACATACCTGTTTGTTATTTATTTATTCTTCCAGTTTTTGATTCCAATTCTGGCGAGTCAAATCGAAATTATCGTGAATCTGGATGTGGATACGCTGCTGTCTGAGTTTGATGCGCCTATCAAACGCGTGGAAGAATGGTTCTTCAACATGAATATTAACGGGGTGAGTAGGGCTGAGATTCAAGGTGAGATTGCAAACTATCTCGATTTTAGCCATTTGTCTACGATGTTTGAAAACGTGGTGAGCGGATTGGGTTCTCTTCTTATCGGTTTCATGTCTATCCTTTTTATCACCTTCTTCCTGTTAAAGGACAAAGAGATAGTGAACAATATAGTCAACTCGCTAACACCGGATCGCTATTTAAAGAGCATCAATAACATTCTTAAGGATACGAAAGACTTGCTTACTCGATATTTTATCGGGGTTGTCATTCAAATATCAATTATCACAACCATTGTGAGTGTTGGGCTAACTCTGTTTGGGGTTCCGAATGCCTTGCTCATTGGATTTATGGCGGGATTAATAAATATAATCCCATATCTGGGGCCGCTAATTGGTGCAGCTTTTGGCATTAGCCTGAGTATGCTCAGTCATGTCCACCTGCAGCTACCCGGAGATTTGTCGGTCTTGTTGATTAAGGTGGTTACTGTATTTGTGATCGCTCAAACGACAGACAACTTTGTACTGCAGCCTTTGATTTTTTCGAAGAGCGTAAAAGCGCATCCACTAGAGATTTTTGTGGTTATAATGGCCGCTGGAATGCTTGCGGGAGTGGTTGGGATGATACTCGCTGTGCCTACCTACACATTCCTACGAATTGTTGCTCGAGAGTTTTTTCAGGGCTACAAAGTGGTCCAAGGTCTCACCAAGGACTTATAACCGCATCGTAGCAACTTGCGCAATTCGCGAATTAAAATTGCCTATCATACCGGATATCGAACTAAAATCAGTGTCCAGCTCAAAGTAAGGTGTGTAGAACGGGAAAGGCTCTTTCATTGGGTTTCCGTTAAGATCAAAAACGAAAACGCCCCATTTAGGCCCGCTGCTTGCATCAAGGAAAAGCTGATCTATTCTGGCAACTAATGACTTGTCAAGATTAATACGCACATACTCCGTTTCGGAGCTCGATTTTAATATTTCGAGTTCTGAATCAAAATTGCCATTCCAATTTTCATACGCTGTATCGGTGGTGATTACAAACGAACCGTGGTCGTATTTCTGTTGGATGGCACTTATCATGTTTTGCATGTATTCGTCTTTAAGTTCGGCCTCTTTTTTTTCGTCCAAAGGTTTGAAAAGCTGGTAGTAACTGCCTTCTTGAGTACGAAGCACAAAGATCATATGGCCGTCGTTGCCTTCTTTTACATCGTTCGCCATTCTAACGGCATTGTTTTTACTCGCCTTTTGGTCTTCATTTTTCTTAATCGCGTCTTGATTCGACTGTTGTTCGTTTATTCTTAGTTGCCATCCTACTTGTAGGTAGTCTATTTTTCCGGTGATGAAACGACTGGATTGACCACCGCGTAAAAAATCATTGTACGAAATACTTAATCGATTTCCCGGACTCATGTCAAGACCAATGCCAAGTCTAAAACCCATGTCGAATGGGTAATTCACTATCGCTTGGTTAACCGGTCGGTCGATTTCGCCTCCAGTTAAGAATCGCTCAGAATGAAGAAATGTGAAACTACTCACGAATCCAACTATAGCGTGAGCTTGTTTTGTGTTGTCAAAAGGTATTAATGCATTGAGTCCAATGTCTGCAGAGTTTGTGATTGCCGTGGTGTTTCGGGTGTCGTGTTCGTAACGCGTTTGCACAAAATTGGGTGTAAACTGAAGTCCGAAATGTTTGAATTTTCTTTCGTAGAAAAGTCCGGCACCAAATCCTGATTTATTGTTAAAGGTATCCGCAGCTACCGGTTTGATCAAGCCTCCATTGTAGTGTAGTTGAATTCCGTAATCCCACTTTTCGTTTTGACCAACGGCAAAACCAAACAATGAAAGAATCACTATAGAAAGAAACACGCATCGCATCATACAAAGATGATTAATTAGAGGTTAATTAAAAGATTGGTTTCACCAATGGCATCTCTCTTTTGAGATGCGGTTTAAATATCAAACTTTATTCCCTGAGCAAGGGGTAAGTCCGTACCATAGTTAATGGTGTTTGTTTGTCGTCTCATGTAGTTTTTCCAAGCATCAGAGCCAGATTCTCGTCCACCTCCTGTGTCCTTTTCTCCTCCGAATGCACCACCAATTTCAGCGCCACTTGTTCCAATATTTACATTAGCAATCCCGCAATCAGAGCCGCGGTTGCTTAAGAAATGTTCTACCTCCAGTACGCTGTCGCTGAAAATCGCCGAGCTTAATCCTTGCTTTACATCGTTCTGCATGGCAATGGCTTCTTCTAATCGATTGTACTTCATCAAATAGACAATTGGAGCGAAGGTTTCTTCTTGAACAATGGCAAGATGATTTCCGGCTTCCACAATAGTCGGTTCAACATAACATCCTGATTTGTAGGCTTTACCTTTCAAGACATTTCCTCCATAAACAACTCTTCCACCCTGATCCTCCACGTCACTTAATGCTTGGAGGTAGGTCTTAACAGCATCCTTATCGATGAGCGGCCCCATTTGATTTGATTCGTTTAACGGGTCGCCTATGTTCAACTTCTTGTATGTCTCAATTAAGCTGTTTTTGAAGTGGTCATAAACCTCGCTGTGTACAATGACGCGTCGAGTTGATGTACATCGCTGACCAGCAGTTCCGATGCAACCGAAAACAACTGCGCGTAGTGCATTTTCCAAATTGGCCGACTTGCTAATTATTACAGCATTGTTGCCTCCAAGTTCGAGTAACGATCGACCAAGTCTTGCACCAACAATTTGTCCAACACGACGTCCCATGCGCGTACTTCCTGTGGCAGAAACCAATGGGATTTTTCGATCTTTAGCCATCAATTCACCCATGCGATAATCTCCGTTAATCAGATTGAAAATCCCTTCAGGTAAATCGTTTTCGATGAGTACTTCGGAGATGAGATTTTGACACGCGATGGCCGAAAGTGGTGCCTTTTCCGAAGGTTTCCAGATCACAACGTCTCCGCACACCGCTGCAATCGCAGCATTCCAGCTCCAAACGGCAACCGGAAAGTTAAATGCTGAAATTATCCCAACAACACCCAATGGGTGCCACTGTTCCATCATACGGTGATCTTTGCGTTCGCTTTGAATTGTAAGCCCGTAAAGCTGGCGCGATAGCCCTACTGCATAATCACAGATGTCAATCATTTCCTGAACCTCTCCAAGACCTTCTTGCAGACTTTTACCCATTTCGTAGCTAACCAAATACCCAAGCTCACGCTTCTTAATTCGCAGCTTGTTGCCCAACTTCCGGATAATGTTTCCGCGCTCAGGTGCAGGTACTTTCTTCCAAAATTCGGATGCTTGTTCTGCGACACGAAGCACATGATTGTATTCGGATTCGGTGGCGTATACCACTGTGCCAATGCGCTCACCCGAGACCGGGGATGTTATCTCTCTGCTATCTGACCCTACAGCTGTGATCCATTCTCGTCCGGTACTGATGCTTTCATTAACATCCTTAACTCCTAGGCTCTCAAGTATCTTGTTGATTTTCAAAATGAAAAGTGATGATTGATTTTCTCAAAGATACGATTGAACGCGCTGTTTTACCAACGATAATCGGGGGCTGTGAATATCTCTGTAACCGATGGTGAGCTCACGGATGTTTCTTTGTATTGTGAGAAAAACAAAGCAAATCTTAACGATTATTGGTGTGGCGCTTCTTGGCGTGATGATCTTATATCTCGTCAAACGAAAACCTACTGAAACCAATCCAGTTGCGGATAGCCAAGAAACAGCAGATTCTATAGCTACACATGAACAAAGGGATAGTCAACAGGTGGTTCAACTTGATAGCAAAGAATCAGTGGGTCAAGCGGATTCAGAAGAAGACTATGACGGAGAATCTTCGACACCGGCTCAGATTAAGCCTTCTTACCAACGAGGTAGTTATAGATCACCGTTGGATATACCACTCGAGCTGTCGGGAAGTTTTGCAGAGCTAAGACCCAATCATTTTCATGCAGGAATGGACATACGAACCGGTGGGGTAGAGGGAAAGAAGGTTTATGCGATAGCGGATGGTTATGTTTCTCGCATTAAAGTATCTACACGTGGGTACGGAAAAGCTCTTTATGTTCAACACAAGAACGGAACCACAAGTGTTTACGGTCATTTAAAGCAATTTGAAGGAGAAATCCTCACGGCGGTTCGAAAGAAGCAGTATGCCAGCGAACAGTTCGAGCTTGAGTGGTATGTGCCTTCGGGTAAACTTCCTGTAAGGAAAGGACAAGTGATTGCTTTGAGTGGCAATACGGGTGGTTCGGGAGGACCTCATCTGCATTTTGAAATTCGAAACAGCCGAGGAGAAACTGTAAACCCAATGCTTTATGGTATTGAGGTTAAAGACAAAATCAGTCCGGTATTTCTGGGTGCGAGGTTGTATCAAATCGACAACGCCTATGCAGATTCACAAGGCGTCTATCCGAGTTTGCAGTTGAAAAACGGCAATAGTTTTACAGTTACCCCGGGACGTTATGCTATTGGAGCTGCATGGGTGGACTACTTGACGGACAAACTCAATCGACTTGGAATTAATTATGCCACGCTGAGTGTAAACGGCAAGCGAATTCACACCCAAAAATTAGAGACTTTTACCTTTGACAAGAGTAGGTATATCAATACCCACATAGACTATTGGAGATATAAGGAGACCGGAACTCGATTCGTGAAATTTTTCAAGGATGATGGTAACAAGCTGGATTTCTATAAAGGGAACGGAATATTCAAAGTGAAGGAAGGGGATACGTTAAAAGTTGAGGTACTTATCATGGACGTTGCGGGGCATACTGCAACCTATGCTGTTAACATACTTGGCAGCTCTGCTGCGAAAGTGAAGCTTCAAGGTGGTCGACGAGTTCAAGGGAAAGTGGTGACCCACAAAAAAGGAGGATATTTAGCCACCACGAATGGTGTGCTATCGATTCCACCCGGTGCAGTTTATCGAAATGCAAGTTTCGGTATAACCGAAACACCACCATCCGGAAGAGCAGTTAGTCCAATGATCCGTGTTGATCATGCCCACGTTCCCTTACATAAATCTGCAACGATGAAGGTCAAGATTCCAACAGCATTTAAAAGTAAAGCCAACAAGTTGGCGCTCATGTCTTATGACCCTGAGACACGATCAAGTAGCTATGAAGGGAGAAAGCAGAGTGGCGACTTTATTTATGAAACAACTAAAACTCCAGGTATATTTTACCTTGCTTTAGATACGGTTCCTCCGGTCATAAAAGACCAAAGTGCAGGTAGGAGGCTCAAATTTCGTGTAGATGACTTGCTTACTAACATCGACACCTATCGTTGTGAAATTGATGGAAGTTGGGTTTTGCTTGAATATGAACCGAAGCTGAGTCGTTTGTTCGGAACCATTCCTGAATCAATTAAGCCCGGAAAACATTCCCTGATGTTACGTGTTACTGATGGCGTAGGAAATCAACAAGAATTCAAAAAGGAAATAGATCTATAATGGCACATTTAGAAGCAGGAACTAAAGTACCTTCATTCAAGACAATCGACCAAAACGAGAATGAAGTTAGTGATGCAAACTTGAAAGGAAAGAAAACGGTTTTGTATTTCTATCCAAAAGACGATACCCCAACATGTACAACCCAGGCATGTAATCTGAGAGATAACTACGATGCACTAATAAAAGTCGGATATCAGGTTTATGGCGTAAGTCCGGATAAAGCGGCGAAACACCAAAAATTCATTGCTAAGTACGACTTACCATTTGATTTATTGGTTGATGAAGACCACTCGTTGGCGGAAGCATTTGGTGTTTGGGGATTGAAAAAGATGTACGGTCGTGAATACATGGGAATCAACCGAACCACATTTGTAATCGATGAGGAAGGAACCATCACTGAGGTAATCGCGAAAGTGAAGGCAAAAGAGCACAGTACTCAGATTTTGGGATAATTTCACTCCCGACGCGCAATGAGCAGGTGCCTTCGAGAGGAGAATTAATCTTGTTTTTTTAATTAAAGTTGACGAGGGAATACAGCCACCCCTCCCCAATCGAAAGATACCCGTTCCTATCCTATCAATTCTCACAGTATATCCGCTCGTGCATGTTCGTTCTCCAAGGTGCACTATTAGTCCAAATGGAACCGAACCGGAATTGTGTAACGCACGTCTACAAACGTTCCATTTAGTTTTCCAGGTATCCAATTGTCCATGGTCTTCAGTACTCGAAGTACTTCCTTATCTGTGTTTTGGGTTAGTGACTTTTCAATTTTGAAGTCGGATAGACTACCATCTTTGGAAACAACAAAACTGGCAACCACCACACCTTCTATACCTGCTTCCTTCTCTGGTTTAGGATACGTAACAGATTTGTGCAGTAAGTAGAGTAAACTATCCACTCCCGCAGGGTATTCGGGCATTTGATCTGCAAAGCGATAAACTTTTCGGGGTTGCTTCAATTCACCGGTTTCGTCGTACTCTTGTTTCGGCTCAATTATAGGTGGCGGTTCAACAATGTCGATGTCTCCATCTATAACTTCAATGAGCTCACCTTCCATGATCACATCGGGCATGATCTCCGGATCGTATGTTCTATTGCTGTCTTCGACGACAATTTTACCAACCGGGGGAGGTGCTTCTAGGGTGTCATGATGCTCAACTGGAATCATTTCACCTGTGGTTTGCGCATTGTTAGTACAACTCGTTAACATCATGGCGCCCACGCATAGGATATAAAAAGGGAGATTTCCCGTTTTTTCTTTGTGCGTCATACCATTGATGACAACCATAATTTCTTCATGACTAAAGTCGAGTTGAGACCTGCGTATATGACCACACACTCGCTCCTCACTGTGCATTAACAGGTAGGCAAGAATTTCTTCACGAGTTCGCTTTGTGAAATCAATGACAGATTTGTCGCACTGCTCGCAGTGACGAGAATTTATGCCGATTTTCATTTTGTCCCAGTCGGCATCACAAGGATTTGGGATTGCAAATTTCATTCATCAGGGTTTGTGAGAAATACCCTGAAAGTTCAAATGGTAAAAGGCTTACTGAAATTTTCCTACGTGTCTGAGTTTGTTCTGAAAAATTCCGGCAATGCTTTGTGCCCGAAACTTGGCTTCTTCTGTTTTTGGACCCGCGAATAACCGATTCACAGATGTCGTAAATAATGTGACCCATCGTTCAAAGTGTTCAGGTGTGATGGGTAAAACAGTATGTTTAGGGAATGGTCTGCCTTGATAAGTTGCGGCACCAAAAAGTATCGACTCCCAAAACTGATACATTCTTGGTAGGTGACTGTCCCAATCTACTTTGGCGATGTCATTGAATATTGGTCCCAGCAGATCATCCTGTCTGACAAGATTGTAGAATGAGTTGACCATAAGTTCAACATCTTCTTTGTTCCGGATATCGTCTTTTGGGTTACATCGATTGGATGGCATGCTCTACAAAGGTTGTGGCAAGGTTAGCATCGAAAACCGAAACTATAAACTTTTAAATCTGAATTTCACTCTAGACCACGTCGTGTGTTTCTTTCCGAACGATTCTAATTGAATCGCGTAGTACTTCAGGTTGTGATCGCGCACAACAAATGTGTTGTATGGTGTTATGGTGAATGCAGAAACAGGATCGTTCCACCGATACCATACATTGCCTACCCTACTCAAGGTGTCTGTATAAGCATATTGATCTACGTCGAAGAAGTCTATCGACTCAAATTCACTTAGCGTGTCACTGGCTGCTTCTCGGCCATATGGGTTAAGTAAGATACCATCTGAAATAAAGTCTCTACTAGTAACTGTAAAGAACATAGGTGAGAAACTACTGGTTTCGTCGGTCGTATACGGCGTAAACAAAAGGTCCCACGAGTCTTTGTGTGGTTCGAGATACAGTACTTCCTCCCGGTCAAACGATAAATAGACGTAGTTAAAACTATCGTTCTTGTCTATGCGATATTCACGCTGATAACTGCCGTCCAAGTTGCCAATGCGGATGTTGTAACTGTTTTTTTCAAAACTCTGAATCTTCAGTTTGTAGATCGATGTTGGCAAGCCTCTAAAATCTACTCCTCGGTTGATTAAATACACGAATCCATAACTCTGTGGGTTGTCAAATGAAAAATCACCCCATTTACCTAGGCAACTTTGATCTTCTTGCCCGTGGCACTCGTCAAAAATCCAAGGATAATCTCCAGCAGGATAACTGATCTCAAAGTCACGGTTATTTGTGTTATGTGCGCCCATTCCCCGTGCGGAGTTCAGTAAAATGGTGTAGTCGTTCTTAGCACAGCTGAATGCGAGATCCCAATCGTCTACGGCATTTGATTTAATGATTTTTCGGTCTTGAAGGCTATAATATGCTTGCCCATTTTCAGCGCGATTTAGCTCGATGTCTTCTTCGTACGGAGGAATGGGTAGAATAGGCTCTTCCTCAGTGAAACACCCTGAAAGCACCCAAGTCATTAAAATCGATATGATGACTACTTGTTTCATAAGTTTGCTACCACAGATAACCAATATCTCCGTCCATAATCAATTGCCAGGGGGATGTTGCCACTTGCACTGTCGTTAATTCGATCTAGCGAAGCGAACGCACCGTTCACATTAAACGTATTTGTGAGGTTCTTCATACCGAATTGAAGAAAAACCGAAGACTCAAAAAGTTGTTTCCGGATGCTTATATCCACTAACCAAAAATCATCTTGACTGAAGTCTTCAAGGTTTCCCAAAGCGTTTTGTCGAATCTCATCACGACTTCCTTGGTACTTAGCTACGCAGCCTATGCTGAAACCAGCACTGTTGATGTTGTAAACCATTTTTGCCATTAACTCACGAGCAAAGTAATAGCTGCCCACTTGTGTTGGAAACTGGTTAATGCCATTATTGCTGAAACCGAGCTCGCCACGAAATACATCTTTTTTGGCAAAGACATATCGGAGGTTCTGTCCAATAAGCTTTTCGGATTTTGTATTTACGAATTGATATTGTTGTTCAGCAGCATCTACCAGCGACAAACGAATCCCGTTATTCGTGTTCACCCAAAACAATCGGCTTGTTAAATATGATGTTTCTGAACCCAGTTTGAGTCGGATGCCATACTGGGTGTACGTCTCCGATGTGAGATTAAGGTTCCCAGATATGTTTAGAGAAGGATTTTCAAACGTATAGAACTGTTGGTTGAAAGTAGGAATTCGGAAGCCTCTGTTAAACTGCGCAGTAAGTGTTGCATTTGGAGCCATCAAATAACGTAAATCGAAAGAGTAGATGGCAGGAGTGCTGAATTTATTACTGCTCGTTAAACGTAACCCTCCTTTGAGATGTAGGTTAGTGTCGGCCTGCCAATCCAAATTCCCCATGAACGCAATTTGAGTGATGTTGGTCTTAACCGTACTCAAAATCGATCTCTCCAGGTCTCTTTGATGACTGAACTCCATACCGGTCTCATAGTTGAGTTTTGTGTCGTTTGCTCGTCTTGCAATTTTTAAATGATTGTAATACTCATCATATCCCAACTTGTCAAAGTCGTTTTGATTCGCATCTCGAAAAGTTTCCAACGTACTCAGGAGTTTAATACTTCTATCATTACGTAACGCATAGCGTGTGTACGAATGACTGAAGTCAATTCTATGGTACTTACTTATCTTACCTTGTATTCCTGCATGCACGTATCCAAACTTTACGCGTTGGTCTGTGTCATAAGCTCTCAAAGTGTTTATTACCGGATAGCCTCTATCTTGAACGCGAGACCTGAAGTACTCCCCGTTTATGTACACCTTGAGATCTTTTAATA
>CAJXLR010000023.1 GCA_913056425.1 uncultured Bacteroidota bacterium | reverse complement strand
TTTATTGGACGAAGCGCAAGGTATTGTGAATCACTATTTGAAGGATTGATGTGATGAAAACCTATTTTCGAGTCATATTCATTGAGAGCGCATGAACAGGTTACTTCCCATAATTCTCTTTATCGGCTGGTTAGGCTTCGGAGGTTACTATTATGTGTGCAAGATTAAAAACGCATGTGGAAATAGCGCAGTGGAACAAACGGAAGCTGATTCTACCTCTGCAGAAGTACTTCCCATGCAGTTTGCGATGAATAGTCCTGATCCGGTTCTATCCGATCATTTTGATACGATTCGAGGTGAAATCATTCACAAATTAAACATGGGTGACACGCTTGTAATCATAGGGAAATATCTCGACTCAGAGGATGGAGGAGAATCATTGGGGATGGAGCGAGCTAGTAATGTGCAAGCACTTTTTGTTGACTACTTGGATGAGTCCAACGAATTAGTGGCCGAGTCACGGCTGGAAAGTCATCCCGGCGGGCGCCAAGACCTAATTGATGCAATCGACTTTTCTATCCGAGCCAACGGTGAAGAACCTGAGTTGGCTGAGGAGAGCCATACTGAAGATAGCTCGGAAGACCAAGATTGGACAGGTATGAATGAGCCAACTGATGAAGAAGAATCCGACAACACAATACCGAGCAACAATGGCGATAGCCCAATTTCAGACGCAACAGTACTTCATTTTTGGCCGGAATCAGTTAAGAAGGACTGGACACCAACCATGAAACAAGCACTGAATCAGCTTGTCGAAGAAATGAAGACCAATTCAAACCTGAAGGCCTATGTTACCGGTTATGCAGACGAGATGCCTACTTCCGAAGAGAATTACCAATTAGGAAGAAAGAGGGCTTGGGCCGTTAAAAAGAAGATGTGGGACGCAGGAATTGAACCAACCAGAATTGTCACTTCTGCATATAAATCAGACGAAACAACCAGTACCAGCGATGTATTTATGTCTAAAGCAGTAGTACGATTAAAATAATGAAGAGCACCATGTTACTAGGGATTTTTGATCAAAGCATTTGGGAGGCACCGGGGACGGGCACGGCAACGGAACACATAGCTGAAATAGTGATATTGCTCGTAGGCGCTTTTCTACTCGGAATGTGGTTTGGACGCGCTGCTATCCGGAAGTGGAAGGATGAAAGTATAAAGCTGAAAAATGAGGTAGATATGCTTAAAGCCAAGTCATTTGGAACAGATGATAAGGATGCGGAGATAGCAACACTGAACGAAAAGATTCGATTGCTGGAGGATAAGAATGCTAAGCTGAGGTTGGAGTATAATAAACCCCAGAGTGGATCCAGTGATGGTCGATTGGAGTCCAAGATAAAGTCGAAGGATTTGCTCATAAACCAGTTGCGTTCTGAAATTGAAAATCTAAAAGCAGATAAAGCTCAGTTGGAAGAAGCGCCCCTAGTTGCATCTACTGTGCTTGAAGATGAAGTTGAAAATAAAGAAGAGATATCTCAACCGGTGACTGAGACGGAAGACTCTTCATCGGAAGCCCCTAAAATGGAGCAGGAGCCATCAAACAAACCAGACTCAGACGACTTGAAGAAGATCGAAGGTATTGGTCCCAAAATTGAATCGCTGCTGAACGAGGGAGGGATATATACATACCAAGATATTATTGATGCCGGACCGGATAAAATCAAGGAAATACTTTTAAAATCTGGACCACAATACAAGGTTCACGATCCAAGCACGTGGGGTGAACAAGCACAGCTCGCCATGGATGAGAAGTGGGACGATTTACTTCAAATGCAATCCAACTTAAAAGGCGGTAAAAAGGTAGACTAGCACAGTTTTACATCACGATGTTGCTTGGCGCCCGATTTATCCCCAATTTTGAATCTTTATTACTTTTTATGCAACGACTTATACTTTTGGTGCTCAGCATTTTAGCTATCGCGCCGTTCAGTTCCGCACAAGACACCACTTGGGTAAACACACTAAACTTTGATGATATTACCAAACGAAGAGGAACATACCAGTTCCCCGAGGGTAAGACGTATCGCAAGATTTATATGCACTACACCTTGAAGTGTGACCCTCGAACTACACGTGATCGTTTTGATTGTGGTGAGTGGGATTATTTGTCGTACACCATTGTGCACGATAGCACAGGTAGAATCGACAGTAATAGATTTGAACATCCAAACTTCCTAATTGGCGATAATGATTTTGAGGTTATCGATTATGTGTTAAGTCCGTATGCCGATACAATCTACCGGTACGACTATCACCGTGTAATTGACAACATTACAAAAGCGGATTCTTTCACCATAGGCTCCGGAACATCAAGCAGTGCCGATATTTTTGGGAAGAATCGGGTACAATTTCTCTTTACCGCTACCGAGCTTTCTTCCGCCGGCGTGGTGCCCGGGGACATCAATAGTCTTGCATTCTTCGTAGCTGCTAATCCATCTAGTTTGAAGAACGTGCGAATCAGAGTGGCCGCAACGCCATTAGGTGTGCTCACAGCATTTGTCGACAATGGATTTAGTACTGTTTATCAGGGCGACCTCAATACTACTTTGGGCAAAAACAAACTGGTAAGTACGGACGGGTTTACATGGGACGGTGTCTCCAACATCGTAATCGAATTTGCAGCGTTGGATGGCGCACCATCCATGAGCCCAACTCTGGAGACTGATACCCAACCTCAAGCTGGATTAAACGAAAACGATGCAGATCATTTCTTCAAAATAGGTGATGATAATTTCATGGAAATTGAAAAACCGGGAAATGTCTTTAAGGATGTCGACTCAGCCATAACCATCGCATTTTGGGCAAAAGGAGGGGAGAGCTTGCCTAAGAATACGTCTGTACTTGAGGCAAAAGATAAAGACGGAAAGCGCTTGTTGAACATTCACTTTCCATGGAGTAATGGACAGGTTTATTGGGACGCAGGAAACTCCGGAGGATATGACCGGATCAATAAAACGGTTGATGAGTCAGTAATGAAATCTTGGAATCATTGGGCTTTTGTAAAGAACACAAAAACCGGCTCGATGAAAATCTATCTCAACGGAGGCTTGTGGCATACAGGTTCGGACAAAAACCGAGAACTCGGACAAATAGATCAGTTCCGCATTGGTAAAGCCATTAAAAACTATCAGTACGAGGGTTCATTGGACCGAGTAAACTTCTGGAATAAAGAACTGTCTGGTGCTGAGATTGCAGACTTGGCAACGACAGAAATAACGACTGCTCAATCAAATTTTAGTGATTTGATTTGTGCCTTCTCTTTTGAGCAAACGCTCACTGGGCCTTACATATCTTCTGATTTTAATGCTGGAATCCGAGGAATCATGAGAGGAACAACAGAATTTCCTGCGTACAATGAGGAAGCATTCTTTTTGCCAACAGATCTTACGGAGCGCCCAAGAATTGAATTTGGTCAGTATGATATGACCTCACATGTGGATTCAACTCTTGTTGCTTCACATGTAGAATCACCAATGGTATTTATCGACCAGTTTGGTGATGCGGATAACCCAACGGTTCAAACCAGTACAATTGTGGCGTATCAGGGTTCTCACGCGTTCAGTTACAACCCGGATGGCACTAAGAAAGACTCGACCGCGCTTTCAGGATTTAATTCTCTTAACCGGACAATGAATCCATATTATGTGCCTTTTGAAGTAATAAACAACATCGAAATAGCGCGGTATATAACTCCTTACGGAATTGGGCTAGACTTAGGACCGGACGGTTTCAAATGGATTTATGACGTTACCGATTACGCCGATTTACTCCAAGGTCAGGTTACCCTGTCTGCAGGAAACCAACAAGAGTTGATAGACTTGCGCTTCGAGATGATTGAAGGAACACCATCTAGAAACATTAAAGAAGTTTCATATTACATCAACCGTGAGAGCCGCCAGTACAGAGCAATTGCTGATAATTCTGTTTTTACCGAAAAGTCAATTGCACTTCACCCCGATGCTAAAACGCACAAGCTTATCACGCGTATCACCGGACACGGTCATAACACAAGCAGTGACAATCAACCACACTGTTGTGAGTGGGCAGACAAGCAACATTACATTAAGATTAATGGTCAGAATGCCTTGCAATGGGATATTTGGCAAGATTCAAAGTGTGCCATGAATCCGGTATTTGATCAAGGCGGGAACTGGGCTCCACCTCGTGCAGGCTGGTGTCCTGCTGCTCCGGTAGACGATTATGTATTTGATGTTACGGATTTTGCAGATGGAGATTCGATAAAACTTGATTACGAAATTGAACCTGTTCCGGTGGATAATCCCGGTCAAGGAGGCGGAAACTACGTTGTTTCCATGCACCTAGTTCAGTACGGAGATTACAACTTTGAGAATGATGCAGCCGTCGAGCAAATCATCAGTCCGAACAACTGGGAGTACTATTTGAAAATGAACCCAACATGTGGCGAGCCAAAGATTCGAATCCGAAACGAAGGAAAGAATAAAGTCACTGAAATTGGACTGCGATACGGAGTAGTTGGAGGTAACCCAATTACTTATTACTGGAAAGGTGAGTTAGAAAAGAATGAAGCGAAAGATATCGATTTGCCTTTTGCTATTTGGGACTACCTAACTGAAGACTCAGAGAACAAGTTTTATGCTGAAGTATTTTCGGTAAACAAAACCAACGACGACAATCCGGCAAACAACAGAGCTGAGTCGGTTTACGAAATACCGGATATGGCACCAAAAACATTCGAGGTGTTCTTCCGTAATAACGATATTCAAGATGCAACACTTCAAATCTTCAACGATGCAGGAGAAATAGTTTACTCTCAGATGAATGCGCCGGCAGGTCAGTTGGTTCGTGAAGAAATTACCTTAGATCGAGGATGTTATAAGTTGGTGTGTGAAACCGAAAATGAATTTGGTCTTTCTTATCCGCTTATTCCTCAAATAGGTTCAGGCCTATTGAGATTGATAAAGCTGGGATCGAGTTTCAATGTAACCTTCAACCCAGATTTCGGTAAAAGCGTAGAATACCACTTTACCGTTGGCCATACGCTTAGCACAAAGCAGAATTTAGAAACTGGAACGTGGTCGTTGTACCCAAATCCGGGTAATGGATTAATCACGTTGGACAACTCAGGATCTGTATTGTCGGATGAATATACAGTTCGAGTGATGTCGATTTCCGGCGAGGTTGTACTCGAAAAACGCATTGATAATCCATCGAATTTGATTCAACTAGACATAACAGACCAGTCGCAAGGGGTATATGTAGTTCAGTTGAGCGACAAGTCAACCACCCAAACGTTTAAGGTGGTGAAACACTAAGAAACTTGACCAAGAACAAGCTATACTTCGCCTCAGATTTTCATTTAGGAGTTCCTAATGAAGCATCAAGTCTTGAGCGTGAACGAAAGATTGTTCGTTGGCTGGATGAAGTTTTGAAAGACGCATCTACCATATTCTTAATGGGCGATGTATTCGACTTTTGGTATGAGTATAAGAAAGTCGTACCAAAGGGATTTGTCCGCATACAAGGAAAGATAGCTGAACTAGCCGATCGGGGAATACGGATAGTCATGTTTAAAGGCAACCACGATATGTGGATGTTCAACTATTTCCAACAGGAACTTGGCGTTGAGGTAATTAGTGATGAGCTGGAGTTCGAGCATCAGGGTAAAACATTTTACCTGCATCACGGAGACGGACTAGGAGATGGCGATTATGGGTACAAATTCCTCAAAAAAGTGTTTCGCAATCCTGTCTGTATCTGGTTATTCGGAGCTCTACCTAATCGTATTGGTTTGGGTATCGCCCACTTTTTCTCGTCGCGAAGTCGAATTGCGAATGCAGAGAGTGATGAAGTATTCAATCCGGAATCGGAATGGTTATTGCACTTTTGCGAAGACAAGGTGAAGGAGAAACATTATGACTATCTGATCTTTGGTCACCGCCACTTACCCTTAGATTTAAAACTGAGCAATGGTGGAAGATACATTAACTTGGGAGAGTGGTTAAACCACTGCACGTATGCCGTATTCGACGGGAATGAAATATCGCTTGAAACGTATGAGAATTAAAACTCTTGTATTGTGTTTTTTTGGTGTTTTCGCCTTGGCGATAGCAACACCTGAAAACACAAGTGATCGACATCAAGTTCGAAAATTACCGTTTAAAGGAAAGCAGTTTACAACCGATAACTTGGGCAACATTTTTCTGGTACAACAAGATAACTCCATCGATAAATTCGATTCAAAAGGTGTAAAGCAGGCTTCGGAAAACTTCAAGATATACGGAGACCTAACTCATTTAGACGTATCCAACCCGTTTGAATTATACGCGTTCTATCGGGATCAGCAGACACTACTTATCCTCGATAATATGTTCAACATTCGTTCGGAAATTGTTATGAACGATTTGACACCCGGTGAAGTTTCTGTCGCAGGCCGATCATTTGACAACGGCATTTGGTATTTTGACGCCAGTTCCAAGCGACTATTAAAAGCCGACAAGAACCTTCAGAAACGCATCGAAGGTGTGCCACTTGCAACGTTCACAACTGAAAATTGGCAACCTCAGCATTTGCTTGACAACGAGTTTCAGGTGGTTACTTACGATTCTTCCAACGGCTTCTGTCTGTTCGATGTTTTCGGCAACTACTACAAGACACTCGATATTAAAGGGTTAAGTGATTTTCAGCTAAAGGACAGTAAGCTCTACTATTTTCAGAATTCAAACTTGATCCGATACGACTACAAACTGTTTAAAACGGATACGCTGGCTACAGCGCCTAACGCAATTAATGCCCGGATCGAATCAAAGGCGACTTATATTTGGGCTAACGATACCATTTACATCAACCCCAACAAATAATGGCCCTCAAAGACTACAAGAAGTACTACGTGATAGGAGCTCCACCGGAGGAAATTTATATGGCTCTAACTAACCCAAAAAGTATAGAGCTTTGGACAAATGAGCCGGCAGTTATGACAACCAATCCGGGCGATGAGTTTTCGTTATGGGATGATAGTATCTGCGGCAGAAATCTCGAGTTTGAAGAAAATAAGAAGATTGTACAAGAATGGTATTTTGGAGAGCAAGATGAACCGTCTATTGTTACCATAAAACTTCACCCACACAAAAAAGGAACTTCGGTTGAATTGCGACATACCAATATTCCGGAAGATGATTTTGAAGACTTCGCGGAAGGTTGGGACGAGTCCTACTTCGGTAATGTGATTGAATTCGTAGAAGACGACGGTTCAGATTTGTAAGACCATGCAAGCTAAAAACAAGACCCAACCTCTAGACGATAGCGTTGTCGACTTCATTGAAAGTCAGCCGGAAAAACGCAGACCGGACTGCTATCAACTTATCGATTTCTTCAAAGAAGTTACCGGCCAGAAACCAGTCATGTGGGGCAAGAGCATGGTTGGTTTTGGGAAGTACCATTATGTTTATGATTCCGGGAGAGAGGGCGATATGTTTCTAGCCGGATTTTCTCCTCGCAAGCAAGCACTTACAATTTATGTGATGGCCGGTTTTGGAAACAGTGACATTATGAGCCGTCTTGGGAAATTCAAAACAGGTAAAAGTTGTCTTTACGTTAAAAAACTTGAGGACATCGAAATGGACGTCCTCAAAGAATTGACTGAACACAGTATTGCTGTGATCAATAAGAAATATCCTGGTTAATTCACTTTCGCACTAAATGGGTTAAGCAGTCCGCTATAAGAGGTTAAATCTACTTTAAGCGCACCCACCCAGATTTCGGTTTTTACTCGAACCGGAATTCTATTTGCGTCGTCAGATATCCAAATGGTCATATCATCTTCGTCTTTAAAAACCCGATCAACTACCAATTGAGGTCTGAGCTTAATACATCGCACTTTTCCTACATCCGTTTTGATGGTCTCTTTCCCAAGGTACTTAAACTTTAAATTGTAGATTTTCTGGTCAAGATAAATGTCCAAAGGGAAGGTCTGTCCTATATAAGCCTTTGAGAAATCAATTGTTCTCGCGTAATACGTTCCACTTACTACATCTTGTACGTACACCGGCATATCCATGTTCTTTTTTAAACCGCGCAATTTGCCATGACCGTGATCATAGAATACGAGGTCTTTATCCCGATAGTTGTCTTCTCGGACTGTTTTGAAGTACTTAAGTGGAGCTATTCCCCCGGTATCGACGAAAGACTCGAAGCGATCACGAACCGTATACATCCAGTCAAAGTTTTTATGTGTTTTACCGTACGCTACAATATGGTATGTTGGACGATTGTCTACCATGACTACAGTGTCGTCCACCTTCATGGAAATGTGTGCGGCGTTTAACCAGCCGTAATGAACTCGGTAACTCAATCGTTCTCCATAAGAGAAGGCTGTGTTGTTCATGTCTCGGAACTGAAAGTAATCCGTATCCTTCATCGTGAAACTGAAGTTCAATCCCACAACAAGAACCGGAAGCAGGTATTTTACAAGTGATCTCATACGGGTCTTTTTATCTAACACTTCTTAGATAACAAATAGTATTCCATCTCCTTTCACTTCTGTCCTGTTTCTGCAAGATAGCTGATTAAGAGCATGTTTGTTATCTCAGGTTCTCCTATATCTTTGCTTGAAAAGCACAACACATTGAGGTCTTCGTTCGTAATTCTGTTCACTTTTTTGTCTACAATTTCCTACGGTCAATGGAATAATTCGTTCTTTGATCAGGAGCGTAGGGATACCTCAGTTGGTAGCTTTCGGATTTTTGTTGAGAACCTCAATTACCTACGTAATACTGAATACAAGACGGATATAACGGAAGGAAGAACGTTGTTGGGTTTCCAGCTATGGCCGGAATTAAACTATCAATTGGGTGCAGGAACCCAAGTAGCGCTAGGTTGGTATTCACAACGTGACTTTGGTGGCGAAAACTGGAGAACAAATCGTCCTACGTTTTACATCCAGCATCGCAAGAATTCACACCTGTTCAGGTTCGGGACACTAATGGGCGCAACACAGCACCGAATGATTGAACCGCTCTATGATCCGGAGAACGTGATTGATAATCGACTTGAAGAAGGATTCCAATACTTTAGAAATACCAAACGCCTCGACACTGAGTTATGGCTCAACTGGACAAAAGCCATTTATCGCAACAGCCCGTTTCGAGAGGAGTTTACTGCTGGTTTGAGAGGTGAGCTGGTTCTGCTAGATCAGGAAAGACACAAACTAACCGTTCCGGGAACTCTCCTTGCGTTTCACAAAGGTGGTGAGATTGATACATCCAAAATGCAAGCCGAGAGTAGATACAATATGTCGTACGGGCTGCGATACTCTTTTAAACCAAGTGGTATCATCGACTCAATAGATGTTCGCGGTTATGGATTGAACTATGAAGATGTTTCACCCAAACCAATGAATTACGTCAATGGTCTTGGTCAGTACCTTTCTGTCGCAATGTATGCACGAGGATTCGGTGTGATGTTGAACTATTACGATGCTCACCAGTTTCACAATCCATCGGGCGACCCGGTATATAGATCGGTCTCAATACGAAATCCATTATACATAAGGGACTACAGAAAAGTAGGGATGTTACGAGCAAGTTGGGAAACACAAATGGCGGAAAACATGCGCTTTCTGTTTCGCGCAAACATCATGAGGGAGTTTAATCAATCCACTACAGACGTTATTGCAGAATTCTACATTCGATGGACTCCTGAATTCATGATAAAAAAAGGATGACGGTCCCTGAGCGATTCACATCAATAAAGGGCAATAATGACTTGTTGCAGCAAGTTATTGATCAGCTTAATAAAGACGTGCATGGATTCATGAACGAGTTTAAGTGGGAGGATGCTGAAGATGCATATCAGAACTTTGTAGTTGCCGTAGAAAAGGAGGTGAAAGCAATCTCGCGCAACCAACTCATGCAGGTGCTTTACCGAATTGATATTTCAGAGCAAAAAATGCGACTCATTTGGACATTAGAGGAGGAGAACCAAAACACTAAAATCACCCAACTCATTCTCGACCGAGAGTTGCAGAAAGTACTCACGCGACTGGCGTATAAAAACCGCAACAACTAGCTTTGCTACACAATCATACCGGTATGAAAATCTATCACAACCCGCGTTGTAGCAAAAGCAGACAAGCCCTCAATTTACTTACGGAATCTGGGAAATCACCTGAGATTGTTGAATACCTCAAGAATCCAATAAGTGAGTCAGAACTTAAGTCGGTAATCAAAAAATTAGGTATCGAACCCATTGATTTAGTGCGCAAAGGGGAAGCTATTTACAAAGAGGAGTTCAAGTCAAAAGACCCTTCCACCGTTGATTGGATTAAGGCAATGGTCGAGTACCCAAAGCTGATGGAGCGTCCAATCGTAGTAAGTGGTGAGAAAGCTATAATTGGTCGGCCACCGGAAAACGTGCTGCAACTGTAGTTATTTCCAACGCTTCAAACTTCGGGCAGGGAATATCCACTCCGGAGTTATCAGCTCTTTTGTTTCATCCCATGAGTACCAGCACGAATTCTGGTTTGTGTTCGGATTTTGAAGAATGTGAATACTCTGGGCGGGCATGTAACTCTGTGCAAGCATAAACTGGCGGTCTCCATTCGAGCCAACAACAACGTCCATAACGGTAACAGCATGGCCGTATGGTCTTCCGGTTTGGTGAAACACGTCGCCGGGTTGAATATCAGAAAATGGAATGGGCTCAACTTCTTTATCCATGGATGCTGTTCCGGCGTATGAATAAACTAAGTTGAGATACTTTCTGAAAGTCGAATATGAAGAATCCGGTTTTGCAATACGATTCCACTGTAAGTGATTGTTTACTATTCTACCGCGATACCCGTTTGCGTATTTACTCCAGGCCGCGTATTCACCATTCGTGAAATGAAACCCAATTTCATCATGTCTTCCGGAATGATACAAGTAATCTGCTCTTAACCTCATCACCGCATCTGCACATTGCTGTAGGTTTCTTGTACCGACATCAATATCCAATACACGATACTGTGCATGCTGATTGCCTTTCTCCTGTCCGTTAAACAAGTACACAACATTGTCTGATTTTAGAGACAACTGACGGAAATAATTACCGATGTGGTTTGAGTCAACCGAAAGTCGTTCAAATCCTTCTGGAGGAGGAATTTCACCAATTGATGTTATTGGAACTTCAGTAACCGTTTCTTGCACCGGTTTGTCCTGTTCTTCTTGTATTGTCGTGTCTTGCGATTGCCCACTGCAGCTCAAACACAGCACGCTGAGGAGCGAGACCAAGATTAAACTGATTTTGGGTAGTTGGTAAATCATGATTGCAATTTATATCAGAACGTTCTCTATCGCGTTTTATGTTTAGTCTCTCTCGTTGAAAAGTTATCACACAAACGCGAGTTAGAATTGATAAACTTGCGGGTACGCTTATTGTATCAATTCGCAGTAGTCGGTTATGACCCAACTTTTTCTTAAACATATCATCCTTGTATTGCTCCTTTGTGTTCATGCGGCAGGTTATTCTCCCAACTTGAATGAAGATTCAACCAACTGGGTAGAAGAAACCTACAAGTCGATGACTCTTGACGAGCAGATTGCTCAGCTGATGATGATTGAAGTGCGACCTACCTACGGAAAGGCTCACTTAGACAAGGTAAAAGCCGATGTGAATCGATACAAAGTAGGTGGTTTGATTTTCTTCAAAGGGGATGCCCTAGAGCAAGTAAAACTCACAAATGAGTTACAGAAGGGTTCTAAGGTTCCGATGCTGGTTGCGATTGATGGAGAGTGGGGTTTGTCGATGCGTTTAGCGAATACAACAAAGTTTCCATATCAAATGGCTTTGGGAGGAATCAAGGACAACGATATCATTTTTGATATGGGTCGTGAGATTGGTCGTCAGTGCAAACGCATGGGAATCCATGTAAACTTTGCTCCTGTAATTGATGTGAATAACAACCCGAACAACCCGGTCATTAATTACCGTTCATTTGGTGAAGACAAACGAAATGTAGCAGCAAAGGGTTGGGCTTATGCCAAAGGAATGCAAGTGGAAAATGTTATGGCCTGTGCCAAACACTTCCCTGGACACGGAGATACCGATGTAGATTCACACAAAGACCTTCCGGTCATTAATCACAGCCGTGAGCGCCTAGATTCTGTTGAGTTATACCCTTTCCGCTCTCTAATAGATAGTGGAGTTATGAGCGTTATGACGGCGCATTTGTACATTCCGGCAATAGATCCAACGCCTAAGTCTGCGATTTCCATATCGGAGAAAGGAATAAATGGTTTGTTGCGGAAAGAGCTCGGTTTTAACGGGATCGCCTTTACCGATGCCCTCACCATGCAAGGCGTGGCTAAATATCACCAACCGGGTGGACTGGAGCTCAAGGCGTTGAAAGCAGGCAATGATATTCTACTGGGCCCAGGGAATGTTGGAAAAAGCATCGAGCGAATTAAGCAGGCCATCGAGACCAAAGAAATCGATATGGCCTATGTCGAAGCAAAAGTGAAGAAGATTCTTTATGCAAAATATTGGGCTGGCCTAAACAAGTTTGAACCGATTAAGGAGGATAGCCTATTTGAAGACCTGAATACAAACTACGCCGACTTCCTACTCAGTCAACTTATCGAAAAACAGATATGTGTGGTGCAGGATCGCGACAGCTTGCTCCCGTTGCCCATGAACAGTGGAAAATCGATTGCGACCATTTCCATAGGTGGACAAAGCTTCAATTCGTTTCAAAAAACCTTCGAACGCTACGATAAAGCCACGCACTATCACTTGACAAAAACCGTTTCAGAGACGGAGATAGACAACATAGATAACAACTACAAGAGCTTT
>CAJXLR010000022.1 GCA_913056425.1 uncultured Bacteroidota bacterium | reverse complement strand
TTGATGATTTACTTCGCGATTGGACTGAAGCCGGCAGATTTTTACATCGCTTCTCAAAAAGCTAATGGTATCAGCGATATGAATTTGGCGTTCCAATATGTATTTGGCCAAGGTCTTTGGATTATAGCCGGATCCATAGTTGCATTTTTAATTGGTCAGTTTGCCGATGTTATGACCTTCCAATTTATCAAACGAAAAACAGGAGAGAAAAAGCTTTGGTTGAGAGCAACGGGTTCTACACTGGTATCTCAATTCATCGATTCATTTGTGGTCTTGATAATTGCATTTCAGATTGGACAAGGTTGGAGTTGGGCTCTGGTGCTGGGTATAGGTGTAGTGAATTACATCTATAAGTGTACCGTGACAATCGTTCTCACACCTTTTCTGTATGTCATTCACAATCGAATTGACAAGTTTCTGGGCAAAGATTTAGCGGCTAAAATGCTCGAAGAAGCAAAACAAGGGTAAAAAAAAGCCCGAGGATGCTTCCACCCCCGGGCGATGATAATATTTCACCTTTGATTAATTCTTAATCAGTCGTTGTCTTACCAATTCCTGATGGTTCTCTACTTCAATGATGTAGATTCCTTTTGCAATATTCATCAAATCAATCGAGAACTCTGCACTTTCATTTGTAAACATTGCCACATCTTGCCCATCCAGTGTATAGATTTTTACAATGGTTTCGCCAACAGCAGGCTTGTTCCACTTGAGATACAGTTTATCCTGCACCGGACTCGGGAAGATTGCAAGACCCGCTTTCTCGAGGTCTATTACTGAGCTGAAATCAGGTATATCCAAATCTTGTGCTGATTTAGCCACACAATCGCTGTTATCCGTAACCTCTAGGCTTGCCGTAACAGTTGTATTCTCACTTGATTTATAGTTGTGCTGAGGTTTCATGAGAACACTGGTAAATCCATCACCAAATTCCCAGAAATAGGATTTATAATTCTCGTTTACTGGTGCGAAATCGTAGTCACTACCTGTATTGCTGTATGTAAATGTTGCATTTGGAGTAGGTACAACAATTAGGTAGATGTTCTCAGACTTCGCCGAACATGCTCCTTTTTCTACTTCTACATAGGCCGAATCTCCATCGTTAAATTGATTCTCGTAATAGAAACTATCTGTAGATGTTGCTCGTAGATTGTTGTTTACATAGAAGCGGTAAATGTCGTTTCCACTCGTAGCGGTAAACTCAATTGAATCGTTCTCACAGAAGGTATTACTCGCTCTGTCTGTTCTAAATCTCAAATCTGAAATCTCATCAATCCGAACATCAAAGCTCAGCTTTTTGGCGGGGCATCCCAGGTTATTACTGTCCGTAACCTCAATCACATAGGTACCAGAAGTTACCGGTGAGAAACTAAATGACGTATCGGTAAAGCTTCCACCTCCTTCAAAGGCTAAGGAGTAATTCTCTCCCATCAAGCCATTCACTACTACATCTACCTCTTCACCTTTACAGATCGCGCTATCAGCCGTTACGGATACGTCTAGTGGGCTGCATTTACCGGTGCGACATACCTTTTTCGTAATCTCGCTGTAGTAGCAAGGCGCATCGGTTATCGCTCTAACCCAAACTTCATAATCTGTTTCAGGATCTAGTCCGGTTAGTTTATGAGAAAGTCCACTTGCACCGGAAGAAGGTGTCTTCCAAGACTTTCCTTCATCTGTGCTCACTTGAACACCATTGTGTGTTGCTACCCCGGTCCAATCGAACGTAACCGAGAATGGTTCTTTATCCGCACATTTGACTACAGGAGCGATATCCTTTTTGATGGTCTTGTAGGTGATTGTATTACTCGCATCACTCAAACATCCATTTCCATCATAACCACGAGCAGTAAAAACTGAACCCGAATCTACTGATGTGGCATATGTGGTGCTGGAGTTGGTTGCGAGTTCCATCGCATTATCATACCACACCACGCTGTCAAAACCGCTGTTTACAGACAACGTAATTACTTCGTCTCTACAAATGCTGTCAGCAGTTACAGAAGAACTAAGCGTTGGAACTGGTGTGTTAATATATCCAACCTTAACCGTATTGCTAATTCTTGAACAGCTTCCGGAGGTTACTGTTACGTGATAGCTACCTGAGTCTTTAACCGTTATGCGGTTACCCGTTTCACCGTTGGACCAAAGGTAGCTGTTGCCTACGCTAAATTGAGCTACAAGTTCTAACGAGTCGCCTTTGCAAATGGTACGGGCATTTCCTCCTGAGATGAATGCTGTTGGATTTCTCAATATCTCAATAACTTGAGTATCGGCATCGCTCCAACCTTTGGCATTTTTCACCCGAAGAATCGCATTCTTCTTACCAAAGCCCGAAAACGAAACCTTCGGGTTTTGATCGGTGCTCACAGAAGGAGATCCATCTTGGAACACCCAAGAGTATTGAGTTGGACTGTTTGTTCCGGAACCGATCAATTCAACAACTTCACCAGAACAAACCACTGTATCCTTCGCTGAAGCCGTTGCAACAGGTAGTCGACTCGATGGAACAACGTCAATTGCGCGAGCGTAGATTTGGTCTCCGCTTGTTCCGCTGTTGCCATTCGCCGCATTTACACATGCATAGAATTTTATTGTTCCCACATTACTTGAGGGTGCTTTCCACTTGAACGTCCACTCCACCTCATTCGTTCCAGTAGACGACGAACCGGTTGATGTTTGCTCAAGGTATTGTCGGGTCTTACTACTAACCGTTCTTGTTTTCTTTTGAGTCCTATTGTTGAGGTTGTCAAACGTACCAGCCGGAGAATCATCACTCGCATTCAATGCCGTTAAATTGAATCCCCATCTGCTGATACCAGACTGCTTGTATTTCAGTGTTAGAGTATAAGTAGAATCCGGAATGTATCCTCCACCTGTGAAGTCTCCGGACAATGTGATATCAGAGGCTGAACCGCTTCCGCCGTTCAAAGACGTTCCGCTGTGGCATGAAGTACAGTTCCCTTCGTTGGGCGCGTTACTCAATCCACCACCGGGACCACTTCTATAAGTCCAAGATTTCACCGATACAAGCACGAAAGCCAACGTAGCTAAAACAGTAAGTACTTTTTTCATAATGTATGATTGCTCAACAAAAGTACTTGGTACATCGTTTTAAAAGAAGTGTGAACAGTTCCTAGGGATTTGAAAAAATCTAACGGAGCGCGTTCGACATGATTTCTTGCAATAACGCGTTTCGAGCATCGTCCTCAGATTTGATTCGAATGAAGCTCCCCTTCCCATTTGATGATAGATTTTCCATGAACAGTATGGCTTCTTTATCTCGTCCAAATCCGACCACTGTAGTTTTTATTCCAATGGATGCGTGCGTTTGAGCCATTCCATACATATCTCGCTCCGAATATTCCGGGGAATTAAATAAGCCGTCTGTCGCAAGGATAATCTGATTGTTTCCGGATGCGATAAAATTTCGTTTAGCTAATCCGTATGCCATCGACAAGCCTTTTGACCCGTATGATCTACCTCCGGGATCCAATGAGTCAATCACGGCAAAAATTAGATCCTTGTTATTTCCAGGCGTTGATTTAAGTCTCGCCTCTGCCGATTTCGAGTAGACAATGATACTTACCATATCCTCCTTACGAAGCACGCTTACCAACTCTCTCATGGATTTTTGAAGCAAATCCATTTTTCCCGGTAACATCATCGACGACGACTCGTCAATCAAGAATACCACGTTGTTGCTGGCATACTTATCCGGGTTTAGCTCGCCTGTTGTACTAAAATCGGCTACCGGTGGTTTGGGCTCTGATGGTACTGAAGCTGTGTCACTAGTAGAAGTTTCAGTTTCTCTTATAACCGATGGTTTGGGATTAGGGTCAAAACGAACAATCTCACCTGAGTCTTCAGGTTCAGGTTCCTCCCCATCGGTTGTAGAACTATCCGAAGGTTCTTTCAAAACCATAACATCCTTCTCGATTATGGTTCGGCCTTTGAATTTTTCATCCATGATTTTTCGGAGGCGCTCAATCGCATCTTTATCTGAGTCTTGTGGCTTTTCTATTTCAACTATTTCGTCCTCACCGTCACTTGGGGTTTCTTCAATCACATCATACTCAAAGGGATTACGCTCCAGCTCAACAATAACCGTATTCGTGTTCTTATTAATGTAGACCATTTCTTGTCTGGTCTGATACCCCGGTTTACTCACGTCAATTTGATACAAGCCTATGGGGAGTTTTTTAAGTGGTACTGTGTTCTGTCTGGTTTTCTCGATGAAAAAATTCTTGCGATTTCCTTGGATTAACAAATCCACGCCGTTCAACAGCTCACCTGTCTCTTTGTCCTTGACGATCAACTGCGTGATACCATTACTCGCTTCGACTTTCTGTCGCTGCCCCATGTTAGGGCATGCAATATGAGCATCCGGATGAAACGACTGAATCTTTCCGGAGAGTCTCAGGTAAACCGGCTCTGACCATCCGCTTAAATAGAGCGGCTGATTCACTTCAAATTTGCCTAGGTTTTCGGTGTAGTATATTGCTTCAATCTCAACACTCTCACCCGGACTTATATAACCCTGAGGAAGGTGGACGTACAAATTTCTTTGATATGGCACGGGGAGGAAAAGAACACGAGTGTTACCAGTATTGGTAAACTTCAAAACAGCTTTTGGGTTATTCCATTGCTGTACCTTCCCAAAGTTAAAAACTCCAGGCTGCATTTGCTGAGCGTTCGCTCCGAAGGCTAATGCCAGCACAAAAATCAATGTCTTACCAAACCTTATCAATGACAATACGATTAATGTATTAACGTTGTGAAAGTAAATTCATTTTACACACCCAATTCTCTATCGATCCCGCAGGGAGCGTTTGAACAGGCAAGTATCCAACAATACGCAATCAAAAACCAGTCCATAGCGTGGTAAATTGTTATCAAATTCTAAACATCCCCAATTTCTCAGATAAGAAAACGGTACGAAAAGCGTACATCGGACTGGCCAAAACACTTCACCCGGATGTAGGTGCAGGATCTGACGCTGAACAGTTTAAATTAGTCTCGAAAGCGTATGACACGCTTACCGACGATCAAACAAAACAATACCACGATTACAAACTCAAACAGGCTTTATCTATGCCTGTGGACTTCGCTATTCCAAAACCTAAACAAGCGCGACGAGACCGGTATAGACCAGCTACATCACCGGAAGAAATTCGTGCCCGACAAATGCGCAGAGCACGCATGAAGATGAATCACGATGTAAACTTCTACCGCCAGAAAGATGCGAAACTAAGTTACACACACAGGGTGCTGGGTTGGGGCATGTTGGTGCTTCTGGGTTGGTCACAGATTTACAGTAGGTGGTTTGTCAACTATGATTCGTACGATCACATTATTGGTTTCTCCGCTTGGATAGCATTTCTGCTAGGGTGCGCAAAATTCTATGCAGATCTGTATGAAAAACTGCGCTATCAATTCATTAAAACACGCAAAGGACCAAACTTCGACAAGCGAAGCATCGCAATTGCGGCCACGGTATTAATCATCGGAATTGTTAGTCTACCCGTTCTAAATCATTACCGAAAATCTTACCATCTCAATCATTACGGTAAGTATGCCGTCGTAGACTTTTCGTTCATCGATGCGGATCGAATAAATGTTGTATTCAAACCCATGGGCATGGAGAATTCCATAAGTAAGTACATGACGCTTCCGTCTGAAGCGATTTACGACAAAGCACAACGATGGGTTTTGGTGCGCTTCTCACGAGCAAATCCTAAAATCGTTGAGGTTGTAACTCGGGAGAACTATTCCGAAGATTACTTACCAGCCCCCTTAAACTGATGGTCCTTTGATTTAAATAGGACATTAAAAGTTGTAAGTGAGCCGTAAGCTCTTGTGATGTATTGTTGAAGATTGACCTTCTCCTCATCTGACAGGTTTTTATGTGAATTTATGTTTTGCTCGAGAACTCGAAGGCGATCTCGCACCATCACAATTTTATGAAAGAAAGTCTCGATAGGTATTTCCTTTACCTGAAGGTTTTCATCAGCTGGTTCTAACACCAAAAGTCCTCCTTTCCACCGATCACCAAGTTCAACGACCTCAGAGGTATCACTGTGTTTCGTCAATAATCGATAGAGGATGTCTTCTACCTCATCCATCGTTACCATATTGTTTTGAGGTTCGATCGCTTCAATAATTTCGAAACTCATATCGCTTCGCTCTATTTCACGCAATCCACCTTCGAAAAAACTTACTGAAATGTATTCAATACCTATGTTGCAGATGATACCATGTCCGTATTGCTCATGCTTTATTCTTGTGCCGATGCCAAGTTGTTCCATGTTTTTTATCTTTCGGTGCAAATTAAAACACTGCCCCATATTTTCAACCTGATTTAGGACGCTACCAGAAAATAAACCCAGTATATTTCACACATTACCTCTTGAAAAAAGCGTAGAAACGATTCATTACATACACATGAGGAGCAGTAATTGCTGAGATGGAAACGAGCAGTACATAACCGTATGACCAATCAAGCAATCCAAAATGTACCATTACCAATAACAGTAAGATACCTAGAATAGATGAAATGGTTAAGGGTAACAATAGTTTGATGAACTGAACTATGTTATTAACACGTCGGTGTAAACGCAGATATCTATATTCTTCTTGCATCACCTGAAAAGCATGAAGAATTATAAAATAAAGAGTAAAGCCTATCAGAAGGGGTGTAACAAAGAAGGAAACCAGGAGAAGTGTTAGCACCAGTGCTTCCATTGCTACTTGCTGGATTGATAACTGTTTGTACAAGATGAAAACAATCCAGGTCACCACCAATGAAACAAGAGAGCCTGTAAAAAGCATTTCAAAAAGAAGCGGATCATGGAAGGATTGTAACACAGAAAATTCGGCAAATTCACCCGTTAAAGATGTTATTTCGTTGATATTGAGATGTATCAGTCCTGCAATTAGTGAGACTCCCCAAATAGTGTACAAAACGGCTTTTAATTTGGATTGTGATTTAAAGTAATGTGAGAATTGTGATTGACCGAAATGATACGCAGATAGAACTAGGAACAACAAATACGCAGTAACGGGACTAATCAACCAAACAAGCACGTACAGACCGACAACTCCCAGATATATTCCGATAAATCTAGATGTTCGAATTTGATTCTCTTTTTGAAAAAGATGGTTGTCAATCGCCCCATGAGGAATCCCCAAGATTAAAATAAATGGAGCACAGAATATCAGTTGTTTTTGTATCGTAAAGTCATCCACCATCAAAATCAAAGGCATCAACAGTAGGACTGCACTAAGAAAAACAAAAACAGCTTTTGACATAACAAAAAAAGCCCCCGCGTCAAAAGACCGGGGGCAACTGAACACTTAGTATTTATTTTTCAGAAGAAGTTATCGCGATGTTATACACCACTAAACCAAATCCGATCTTATTGATAGCATCCGCTATGTTGTAGAACAGGTCAACATTTTGGGATCCCCATCCGAACGCGGTATTCAACCAACCTCCAGGCATACACATGTATCCAATCGGGTAGATAGCCCATCCAACTAGCACAAACCAAGCAAGAGTTCTCACTCCTCGCTTAACAGCTGGGCTTGAACTAGCCTCTGCAAGTTTAGCAACTTCGCCAAACCAAGCGGTATACAGGATATAAACATAACCTACGGTTGACAACACGCCCCATAAAACTGAGTGTGATGTAGATCCTTCACCGGGATTGAACGCTTCACCAATGTAACCAGCGACTAACATCCAAACAGATGCTAGAATTAATTTCCAAAGCAAACCGAGCTTAGCACCAGCAGCTTTTGTTAAGAGGTAGAACTCAACACACATCAACGGGACTGTAAGTGTCCAGTCTATGTAGCGAAGCGCAGTAGGATTTTCACCTGTTGCTAGATAATAATCGCGCATGTAGTAGTAGTGGACTGCAGCAATGAATGTGATTAAGCCAGAAACTAATAGAGATAGTTTCCATTTGCCGTCTACTCTTCCTCTCTCAAAAAAGAAAAAAATGGAAGCGGCTAACATTGCCATGTAGCCTGTAAAGAATGTGAACGCGACTGCGTCGTCTTTTGGGATTGATAAAACTTCTAATAGGGTCATAATTTTGATTGTTAAAATGACAAGTTAAACGCATAAGTCGATTTTTTGTTTATCTTTTTATCTTTTTCGCTAAACACTTCTACAATTTAACATCACAACTCCCAATACTACCAAGACTGTTTCAGACTAGTTAATCACCGCACAAATAGCATCATTTCAGTACTTTACATTGCGACACAAAACCTAACGGTGACCATGCCCGAAAGCAACTTTTTGTTTATTTAGAATGATTCTTTATTATACACTTTGAAAAATATCAGAACTCTGAGCGCGTTGAAATGGACCGATTTGAAGCATAGATTCACCTAGCTTTGCACCATGAATTTTTGGTCGGCAGGTAAGTTAATGTTAACCTCTGAGTACGTTGTACTTGGTGGTGCCAAGTCACTGGCTTTAGCCACTCAAAAAGGCCAAAGCATGACGATTCAATCGTCTCTATCCGATGGCATCCAATGGACTGCACAGGACAACCATGGAAACACTTGGTTTTCCGGGCTTTTTAACGACCAAGGTGTGGTTATTGAAGCATCCGACACTGAAACGGCAGAGCGGTTATCTTTTGTATTAAAGTTCATTCATCAATTCAAGCCAGAACTGATGGAGAGCGGTCTGTCAATAATTACGTCGTTAGAATTTGATCGCAGTTGGGGACTTGGTTCGAGTTCAACCTTAGTTGCGAATCTTTCGAAATGGTCGGGGTTGGATGGATTGTCGCTCCTTCATGCTGCGTTTAAGGGTAGTGGATATGACGTGGCCGTTGGATGTCGCAATGCGGGAGGTGTTTATACGAAAAGTGAAAATTCATATGAGTTCGATCAAGTAGCTTGGAATCCGATTTTTAACAATCAATTACATTTTATTCATCAAGGACAGAAGCGCGATACAGCTCAAGCGATTAAGGGTTTTGATCGCTCTGAACTACGCGAAAGTGACATTGAATGGTTTTCAAACTGTACCAACCACATAATCGATTGCACAGACATCCTCGATTTTGAGATGCTCCTAGAAGAGCACGAAATGCGTATGTCTGAAATACTCGCTGAGCCAACCTTAAAAACGAGCTCATTTAAAGATTACCACGGTTTAATCAAGTCACTAGGTGCCTGGGGTGGAGATTTTTTCTTGGCCACCGGAAGTGCAGAAGACATGAACTATTTTAGAAAACGAGGGTTAGACACCATAATTCCTTTTAACGAAATGATTCGTACAAATGAGTGAGAACAAAGTCCGCTGGAAGAGTCCCAGTAACATAGCATTGGTAAAGTATTGGGGCAAAAAAGGCTTTCAGTTACCCGCAAACGCGAGCATTAGTTTCACGTTATCTGAGTGTTTCACAGATACTACACTCTCCTGGGTCGAGACCGGTAGCTTTGATGTTGAAGTGGAGCTGCACGGAGAAAAAAGTGAGGCGTTTAAACCAAAGGTTGAAAAGTTCTTTAACAACATCACTGAGCGTTATCCAATTCTATCGCGTTTCACTTTTTCACTACAAACGTCAAACACATTCCCTCATTCTAGCGGAATTGCCAGTTCGGCTAGCGGAATGAGTGCTCTAGCTCTTTGTGTATGTTCATTTCTTGATCAAAACGAATTGCTCAAACAGGAATTCTACAGAGAGGCGAGCTACCTGGCAAGAATTGGAAGCGGAAGCGCGTGTAGATCGGTTTATGGACTCCTAGCAGAATGGGGCGAACACCCAGATTACACCAATTCAACCGACGAAGCTGCAATACCACATGTGGATGTACATCCTGTTTTCAACACATATCAAGACACGATATTGTTGGTCCACGAAGGGCAGAAATCGGTTTCGAGCACAGCAGGACATGCATTATTGAACAACCACCCATTCGAAGATCAACGATATCAAGTTGCCGGGTCAAATATGACTCGAATAAAAAAAATTCTTGCTACGGGCGACCTAGATGAATTCTGCGAACTAATTGAATATGAGGCGCTTATGCTGCATAGTTTGATGATGACCTCAAACCCATCATACATGCTGGTGGAACCAAATACACTGGCTATCATTCAAAAAATTCGGGAATACCGCAAACAAAACAACTGTCATATCGCTTTTACCTTAGACGCCGGTGCCAATGTTCACATGCTTTACCCCGAAAGAGATATCGACAAGGCGAAAGCGCTCATTGACACAGAACTGAAGCAGTATTGTTCAAACGGAAGGTATATTTGCGATAAGGTTGGCCAAGGCCCAGAAAAACTGAAATGTTAAAAGAATCATTGTTTTACGGTAAGATTCTGCTCTTTGGAGAATACGGAATCATACAAGACTCCATGGGGTTATCCATCCCATTTGATTCATACAAGGGTACGCTTACTTTCAATCAAAAAGACGACGCAAAAGCCACAGAGTCAAATCAACACTTACAAAAGTTTGGAGCTTACTTAAAAGACCTCCAACGCTCTGGTAAGTTGCTATTTACGTTTGATTCGAGCACGTTCGACAAAGACATGAATAGTGGTATGAGCTTCGACTCGAGCATTCCTCAAGGTTTTGGAGTAGGAAGTAGCGGAGCACTGGTTGCTGCGATTTATGAGCGATATGCTACAGACAAGATTGAATTTAGCGGTCAACCCAACAGTGGGGAAATCAGTGACTTGAAAAAGATTTTCGGTCAAATGGAAAGTTATTTCCACGGCAAAAGCTCAGGTTTAGACCCCTTGATCTGTTACCTGAATCTTCCGGTGCTCATCAAGTCTAAAGAAAACATGGGAACTGTTGGCTTGCCTGAACAAGACAAGCAAGGCAAAGGCGCAATATTCCTAATCAACAGTGGAAGTCCGGGTAAGACGGAACCAATGGTAAACATCTTCATGGAAAAGATGAAACAAGAAGGTTTCCGTAACATGCTCAAAAAGGAGTTTAAGAAATACAATGACGCTTGTATTCAAGCTTTCTTGAAACGCGACATCAGTCCGTTGTTCAGCAACATTAAAGAACTCTCTCAGCTTTTACTGAATAACTTCACTCCAATGATTCCAAGTGTTTTTCATAAACTTTGGAAAGAAGGGATTGAATCAAATGCATATTACCTTAAACTCTGCGGAAGTGGCGGAGGCGGGTATTTCTTAGGCTTCACGCAAGATCTTGACCAAGCCAAGAAGAAGCTGAAAGGATACGAACTTGAAGTTGTTTATTCGTTCTAACATTGGCCCTACTCAGCCGTAAACAGCGTTATTTCTTAATCAAAGTTCTAGGCTTGCTATCCATTGTGCGTTGGCCCAATGTGTTGTTCACAGCCATAACACAATACATCATTGCACTTTATATCGCCTCACCGGTAAAAGGTACCTGGGCCGTATTGGCCGACCTTGAGTTACACCTCATCGTGTTTGCGACTGCTTTCCTTATAGCAGGAGGTTTCATCATAAACAGTTTTTACGATTTTGAGAAAGACATGGTTAACAGACCTCATCGCACCTTATTCTCAAGAATTGTAAGCAAAGACTTTTGCCTAAAAACATACTTTGTAGTCACGATCTTAGGTGTTGGATTGAGTGCTTTTGCCTCATGGCGAGTCTTGTTATTCTTTTCTGCTTTCGCATTTGGTCTGTGGTTCTATTCACACAAGCTGCAACGCTACCCAATAGTTCGGGAAGCAACTTCTGCCACTCTAGCGGTAGTTTCGGTTTTTGGCATTCTTCTTTACTATCAGGTGATTAATAGCTTGATGGTTGTTTATGCCGCGATTTTTATGTCACTGATGTTAAATCGAGAAATCATCAAGAATTTGAGAAACTACGATGGCGATGTTGCCGTAGGGAACCAAACCATTTCTACCTATTGGGGGAAACGCGCAAGCCTTCGTTTGTTTACAGGTATCACCGCTATGGTTCTTGTTGGGCTTATGGCATTCTTCCAGTGGTCCACAGGAAGATTCACCCTACACTTTTCTTCTGGTATTTCTTTGATTGCCCTTATTGCCCTCGCGTTACTCTGGATGCGTGATGCAGCACATCGACTGCGTATCGCACACAACTTGTATAAGATTGCGATAGCGGCTTGTATACTTTATTTGGTTATTTATTGATATCAACTATTAACCATTGACACTGACCGTTAAGGTAATCGGACGCCATTGGCTATTCGTTCTTAGTTGGAGAATATTCAAATCAAAACAAAGTGATTCTACTGAACAACAAAGCGTTTGGAAGCAACACCTTTATCTGAAGTGAATACTTGTAGTATATAGGCACCTGTTCTCAATGCACTGATATCCATACTTACCTCCGTGAGCAAAGATCCGGTTTGTTTATGAACCTCTCGCCCAAATAAGTCCATTACCACAAGTTGGGTAATTGGAGACTCACATTTCATATGCAGAACAGTGTTCGCAGGGTTGGGGTAAACAAACACCGTTGGCGCAAACGCTATATCTTCAACATTCTCAAAGAACAGCATAAAGGTGTCACTCACCACCCAACAATCTGAATGATTTTCGGTCACCATAAATACTTGATCAAAGTCGCCGTTTTGGACAAACCACGTATCCACCTCGATTTCCATTATGGTAGAATCAATGATAGTAAGAAAGAAGCTTGTATCAAGTGTATAGCTGTAGCCAAAAAGCTTGGTTGTTCCGTTTGGGCTCAATGAGTCTAATCGAGCGAAGATTCTAGGAGATCCCGGATGTTTCAGGCCTAACTCCCACTTCGGCGGAATGGGATATTCATCTACTCGCCAAGTTACTTCATCTGTTGAATTACATCCGTTTTCATCCACCACGCGCACTTCGCTGGAATAGTCTCCTGCTGAGTCTACAACCCAATGAAAAGACTGCACCATAGTATCCATAAATGACCATCTGTACATCCAACTTGTATCACCAAGCGCTTGAAAACGTTGAACATCACCCACACACAAAGAGTCATCAACTTGCACACTGAACTGAGGTAGTGGATTAACAGCCACAAAAACAGAATCGAAACCAGTGCAACCGGTTGACGTATCACTCAAATCAATTCGATAACTTCTGCCTATTGTGTCCATGAACCAAGTTAATGATTCCGTAGTATCTAAGATGCCATCCGTTGGGGACCACCGAGCTTCGTGGTTAGTACTTTCCCCAATTAATAATGAATCACCGTAACAAAGCTCAACGGTACGATCCAGGTTTATGAGATTTATGTCAGGTTCTATTCGTAACTCTGTTTCTGTCTCAGACAAGCAACCAGTCACTGTATCGATTGCAATCAATTTGTACGCATATATGCCTGTATCTGAAAGAGTTGTACTTGGATTGGCGACTGTTGAGTCCGACAAACCGACACCTGGCGTCCAATCATATGTCGCATGATCTTTCGGTGTTATACCAATTGAAACGGAAGAACCTTTGCAAATCGAAACTTGACTCTTAACTCCTGATATATCTGGTCCAAGAAGTTGAGTAATACTCTTTGAACCGGAATAAAACTCCGGGCTTGTTGATTTTAGTCGATACTTGGTCTTCCCGTTTACAACAGAGGCGGGGACGATGGCACGTATAGAAGTTGGGTTCGTTTTCGATGCTAAGCGTCCGATGGTCTTGCCTTTTGT
>CAJXLR010000021.1 GCA_913056425.1 uncultured Bacteroidota bacterium | reverse complement strand
CTTTATTCCTGTTCTGGCAGCTTTACAAGGTGCTAGAATTCACCAAGTTCCAGTGAAACACCACGCAAGACAATTTGGTAAATCTAAATACAACTTGAACCGAACATTTAAAGTCATCAGCGACTTGTTGTTGATGGTCTTCTTCCGAAAGTACATGCAAAAACCCATGCACCTATTCGGTACAATGGGTTCAATCGTTTTTGGGATTGGTGGAATAATTAACCTTTACTTCTTAACGCGTAAAATTATGGGACACGACATCTGGGGTAAGCCGATGTTATTATTGGGTGTTCTTCTTTTAATTGCTGGTATTCAATTAATAACCACCGGTTTTGTCTTAGAACTGCTCATGCGTACGTACTACGAAAGTCAAGGTAAAAAGACATACAACATCAGAGAAAGGCACACATATGGCCAATAATGGTCGCTCTTCTAAAAAGCGATTATTCGCCGTCATTAAAATCGTTATTAGCGCGATTGCCTTCTACTTTGCGTTCCAACAGATTGATTTTTCTGAACTGGTCAGATCGCTAAAGAAGCTGCATTGGGGTGTTGTTGTTCTTGCCATCACCCTTTACTATTTAAGCCAGATAATTTCAACCTATCGATTAGCCGTTGTTCTGAAGTGTCTTGAGGACAGAGTCCCGTTCCTATGGAATCTTAAGCTCTATTTAGTGGGTATGGCATACAACCTATTGTTGCCGGGCGGAATTGGTGGAGATGCGTACAAGGTCTTTCGCTATAGTTCCAGATCGAGTATTCCTCGTAAAAAATACATCACCGCTCTACTTGGCGACAGAATCATTGGATTGATAGGAATACTAACCTTGCTCATTCTCCTGACTCCTCTAGCCGGGTTTGCACCTATGTGGTGGAACAATTCGTGGATTTGGATATTGATACCTATTGGACTGATAATCTGCTACTTATTAGTTAAACGCTTTTACAATATGTACTTAGCTAGTCTTTTCCCAACACTTGGTTTGTCGATTGTTGTACAACTGGTGCAGATTTTAGCCATAGTTCTAGTTGCCAATCAAGTAGCGGGTTCTGCTGCAATTGATGTTACCGCTGTTTTCTTAGCATCAACCATTGCTACGGCAATTCCAGTTTTTCTGGGTGGTTTAGGTGCTCGAGAAGTTGTGTTTGGTATGTTGTTCCCGATGTTGGGTTATCCTCCGGAGGACGGGGTACTGATAGCCGTTATTTTCAGCTCGATAATCGTAGTTACGTCTTTACCGGGCTTATTGATAAGCGACAAACTCCCGAATGACTAGCCTCTCACTACGGTTTGGACTCTATCCGGTCCGAGTGAAATTACTTTGATAGGCACACCAACTTCTGCCTCGAGCCAGCTGATGTAGTTACTGAAACTCTGCGGAAAGTCTTTCTCATCACGAACAACGGTAAGGTCATCATGCCAACCTTCATGTTCCGTGTATACTGCCTCAAAGCCGGCTGAAACGAAGTCATATGGAATGGTATCTAAAGTGTTACCCGACTTGTCTTTATAACCTGTCCCCACAAGCACTTTATCGAAACCGCTCAACACATCAGACTTCATCATAATCAGTTCGTCTACACCACTAAGCATAACGGCGTACTTTAAGGCAACCAAATCAAGCCAACCACAACGGCGTGGTCTACCTGTAGTGGCGCCAAACTCGTGTCCTTTCTTGCGCAATTGCTCTCCTATATCGTCATCTAATTCCGACGGGAATGGTCCGCTTCCTACGCGAGTACAATATGCTTTAAATATGCCTTTAACCGAACGTACATGTTTTGGAGCAACACCAAGTCCTACCGTCATACCACCTGAAATCGTATTCGACGATGTTACGAAAGGATAAGAACCAAAGTCGATATCCAACATAGAGCCTTGTGCACCCTCAGCTAAGATTTTCTTGCCTTGGTTGATTAGATCGTTTATGAAATATTCGCTGTCTACGAACTTGTATTGTTTTAACGCATCTACAGCATTAAAAAACTCATTTTCAAGCGACTCTAAATCAAAATCATCAAAGTTGAGGTGATTCATCAGCGCCAGATGGCGTTCTATTGCTTTTTGATACTTCTGTTTGAATTCGGGATCGAACATATCTCCTGCTCGCACACCACTTCGTCCGTATTTGTCTCGATAAGTAGGTCCGATACCACGAAGGGTAGATCCAATCTTCTTGTCACCTTTGTGCTTCTCCGAAGCGGCATCAAGAAGTTTATGCGTCGGAAGAATTAGGTTTGCTTTTCTGCTGATGTACAAGTTGTTTTTTACATCGGCTCCTGCTTCTTCGGTACGGCGTATTTCTTCCATCAAGCGTACAGGGTCCATCACCACTCCATTACCGATTAGGTTTAAGCAGTTTTTATGAAAAATCCCACTTGGGATGGTATTCAGCACATGTTTCTTACCGTTCATTTCCAAGCTGTGCCCGGCATTTGGACCGCCTTGAAACCTGGCTACCACGTCGTATGTTGGTGTTAGAAAATCGGCAATCTTACCCTTTCCCTCATCGCCCCACTGCAGGCCTAATACGACATCAATGAAACCTTTACTCATGTTACTTAATCAAACGAAACTTGGTTCTCACAATTTAAACATAGACCATTCTCATCAAGCTTTGGACGCCCGTACAGATTCAAAGCGTGTCGAGTGACATTGAAGTTCAATAGATCACCCATAGTTGAGGATGTTTGCTGAATTCGTGGGTCACAAAACTCAGACACCTTCCCGCAAATGGTACAAATCATATGATCGTGCTGTCTGAAACCGTAGGCTTGTTCAAACTGAGCCATGTTCTGCCCAAATTGATGCTTAACCACCAGCCCACAATCGAGTAGAAGGTCTAATGTATTGTATACTGTGGCTCGACTTACTTGGTAATTGCGATTTTTCATTTGGATGTAGAGTGTGTCTACATCGAAGTGATGCTTTTTTGAATAGATCTCATCCAAAATTGCATAGCGTTCGGGAGTTTTACGCTGTCCTTTTTCCTCAAGGTACTTTATGAAAATCTCCTTTACTTCTTTCCGGATGTTGTTCAATTGTTCGCTCATGCCAACAGTAAACAGCAAAGTTAGTTAAATGGCTCATTAAAAAATGATGTTCAACAATGGGTTATCAATATGAAATGAACATTTACAATGGAACGTGCTATACGCGTTCTAAATCTGTTCTTTCCACACGGATGTGATCGTCTATTGCTCTGATTTTCGACAACAAAGAGTCCAGATGTTCCGTACTATCTACTTCAAGTACTAGGTTCCCAACAAAGGTCCCGTCTTTGGCACTGAAGGACACAGACTTCATGTTCACCTCAAGTTCTTTTGATATAATATCTGTTACCTTGCTCACAAGACCTACGCTATCAACCCCGGTAATCTCCAATCCGGCAGAGAACGAGTGATCTATCATCGGGTAACCAGCCCAACGCGCTTTGATAATACGGTAGCCGTAATTAGACATCAGACGTTCAGCGTTCTTGCAGTTCGTTCGGTGAATTCGGATTCCATCTCCTACTGTGATGAATCCGACAACTTCGTCTCCCGGGATAGGTGAACAACAATTGGCAAATGTGTAGTCCAAATCCAAACTATCATCTTCACCTATAATTAAATCGCCGGTTTTCTTATTCGAGAGTTCCGGTTTGTAATCTGATTGTTTGCGACCAACGTCTTTGCGGTCTTTGAAGTTTGTAATGATTTCTTTGTACGACTCATTACTCTTCGGCATTTTGTCGTCTGCAACGAGGATAAAGAAATCCTGTTCACTTGAAATGTTGAAATACAAGCACAGGATACGCATGTTCTCGTTATTCAACGGGAGTTTCCAATTGCGGAATTTACGCTGAAGAATTTCCTTACCTTCAGCCGCTTTTTTCCGTTTGGCTTCTTTTAGGACTTGTTTGATTCTTGTTCGAGCCTTTCCTGTAACTACAAATTCAAGCCAATCTTTGGTTGGCTTCTGCTTCGCCGATGTGATTATCTCAATTTGATCCCCACGGCTGAGCTTATGGCTCAGCGGAACAAGTTTCCCATTAACCTTTGCTCCGATACATTTTGTACCAATTTCTGTATGGATTTCAAATGCAAAGTCGAGCGCCGTTGCCTCTGAAGGTAGTTTTCTGATATCTCCTTTTGGGGTAAACACGAAAATCTCTTCGCTAAAGAGATTAAGCTTAAAGTCATCCAGAAAATCAATGGCATTATCCTGTGGGTTCTCTATGATTTCTCTAACACGCGCCAACCAATCATCAAGCCCTGAGTCACCAACGTTCCCTTCTTTGTATCGCCAATGTGCGGCATAACCTTTCTCAGCTATCTCGTCCATTCGCTCTGTCCGTATTTGGACTTCCACCCACCTACCTTTAGGGCCCATTACCGTGGTGTGTAACGATTCGTATCCATTACTTCGAGGTGTAGAAATCCAATCCCTCAACCGATCGGGGTTTGGTCTGTAAATAGAAGTAACCACTGAGTATATGTTCCAGCAATCCAGTTTCTCGTTTTCCGGTGCCGATTTTACAATTACTCGAACTGCAAATAGATCGTAGACTTGCTCGTACGGGATTTTCTGTTTCTGCATTTTTTGTAGAATAGAAAAAATGGATTTTGATCGTCCTTTTATTTCATACTCCAGACCAAGATCATCCAACTCAAGTTTTATCGGTTTTATGAATTTTCTGATAAAACGATTTCGTTGTTCCTTAGTAGCACGTAGTTTCCCTTTTATATCGCGATAAACCTCGGGCTCAGTGTACTTGAGTGCAAGATCCTCAAGCTCGGTTTTAATCGAGTAAAGACCTAGTCTGTGGGCTAGTGGAGCATATAAGTACTTGGTCTCCGATGCAATTTTGAGCTGCCCCTTCATCGACATGTGATCCAACGTTCGCATGTTATGCAATCGATCGCAAAGCTTTATCAAGATTACCCGCACATCGTCATTAAGCGTGAGCAGCATTTTTCTGAAGTTCTCAGCCTGCGGGGAATTCGATTGGCCAAAGTAGCCACTCATTTTAGTGAGGCCATCTATGATATTTGCTACACTATCACCAAATTCCTGCTGAATATAAGAGAGCTCAATGTCTGTGTCTTCTACAACATCATGCAGTAAAGCACAAACGATAGAGGTAGTTCCTAAACCAACTTCCTCAGCGGCTATACGCGCTACGGCGATGGGGTGATATATGTATGGCTCACCCGATTTTCGACGCATATCTTTATGTGCGTTCAATGCAAGTTCAAAGGCCTTTCTAATTATCCTTCCATCACCTTGTTCCCGCGTACTTTTTGAAACGCGTAACAAGCCACGATACCGATTAAGTATCTCTTTCCGTTCCAGCTCCAGATCAATCTCTTGCATGCTTCAAAGATAGTGTAGTACGAAATAATGAAAACGATGATAAAGGACTAACGCACCAAGTGAAGCGTACCTTTAAATTCATACGCTGCGCCGCTTTTACTTACTGCCGTAATGTAGTAGGCGAAAATTCCCGATTCACAGAATTTTCCACTTGACTTCCCGTCCCACTCTTCGTCGATATCGTCTGATATGTAAACCTTTTGGCCCCAGCGATTGAATATCTCAACGTGGAAAGACGCGACGTTATTTCCTCGTATTTGTAAGGCGTTATTTACTTGGTTATCTCGGTTGTTTGGTGAAAATGCGGTTGGAATAAAAATTTGGATATCGGGCAGAACTCGAATTGTGTGATATGCAACGTCTTCACAGCCGTTATCTGCAGTTACCGTTAGAGTTGTAAGGTAAACTCCAGTATCGAGTTCAAAATCAAAAGCCGGTGAAACCGAACTTGACACATCCTCTGACTTACCTGTGCCAAAATCCCAGTGATAGGTCACCGGAACATTGGATTCAGTCTGATTGTAAAACTGCACAACCGCATTGCGAACAGAAACCGTTGATTTTGGGTCAGCTGTAAACTGGGCAACCGGTGTCTCTCGAACTTTTAGAGTTGATGTCCATTGATTTTCATAGCTACAACCCAAATCCGTATGAGCGCTCACTGAAATGGAATACGTACCCGCTGTATTTATTGTGAGGTTGGGTCTTAACCCTTGCAAAACTTCACCCAAAGGCTCGATATTCCAAGTCACATCAACACTAGACCAATCTCTAATGTATTCTGATGTGGTAACCTGAGGCTTGAACTCATAAGGCGTACATTCTGATACATTTTGCTCAACTAGATCTATGGTTGGTATTGGATTTACTTCAATTTGATGTCGTAGTTCCTGAACAGGGCAAAACTCCTTTCCGGATACTCGAATTACAACTGGGATTCCAGATTTCAAGTCGTCCTTCGTCGGGCGAATTAGAGGTTGCGCAATCTCACCTGCGATAAGGTTGATCCGAGTCTCACCAATTGACATACTCAATGCTCCATTGGTCACTTGAACGGCATTCATCGGACGCTCATCACCTTCGCAAATTGGGTCGAAATCAGATGAAGTGTAGGTAATCATGGGGCCCTCATGAACGGTGATGATTTGAGGGTATTCAAACATGCACTGATCAACGGGAAGTGTGAAAATGTACCCGTAGGTACCTACTCCGGTGTGCGTAAAGGTATTCCCAACTACTTCTTCACCGCTAAACCAACCGGATTCCATCGGTTTAACTAAATCAAGTTCTGTAACCGATTCACAAATGCTTACGTGATTATTGAAATCTAAAATTGGCTTACATCTAACATCCAGTGTTACATCTTGCTGTGCGTGACACCCAAATTGATCGTAGGTGTACACCAAGTCAACCTCACCACAGGAGCTAACATTCAACCAGTTCTCCGAAAGTGCTTCAGGTCTATTCGAACTCATCCAAATACCACCATCCGTGCGTACAGAAAATATTTCATCTAGTTCGTAACTGGAACCTTGGCAAATAGATGCATCCTGAAGATATGACAAATCCAAATCATCCAGCAAAACCAAATAACCGGTATCTCGCACTGAGCAACCAAAAACATTTGTGTAATGTCCTATTACGGTGTGCGTTCCATAAGTAAAATCAGGCAAGAAGATTAGATGTGGATTATTGATGTCCGTTACAGGTATTGGCTTACCGTTTATAGTCCAATCTATATTGTACTCACCAAACGATAGAAGTGCCGGATCTAAATTGGTCAAGTTAAAGTACCCAGTTAAACCGCAAACGGTAGCCTTACCTAAGTTGAGTTCCGGAGTTGGGAACATCCACAAACACAAAGTATCCTTTGACTTACAACCAGAGACTGCATCTTGGACAAGATATTCTTGGCACAATTCTCTGGCAGTGTTTGATGGGATTGAAAGTAAATCAATCTTGTTGTCAAGAATTGCATTATGATTGAGTGCTCGCCATTCGCCACCCTCCGGGTAAGCTAAAGGATTTAGGTATGCAATTTCATCTTCTCTACAAATAGAGAAACTGTCGTTTACGAGTATATCCGGACCATTTTCAACAAATACTTGTACCGATTTAGTCTGAGTACAGTGGGCACCGTTTCGCTCTGCGGTAGCGTGAATGGCGTATACATGAGTACCTGGAGTATTACCTGAAGGAAATTGCAGTGTGTAGTCCTCACTCAAGGTATCCATATTGCGAAGCCATTTTACATCAGTCAACCTTGTCGGTAAATCAGCCCGAGCGCCCAAGTTTATTGTGTCGTAAGTACAATACATTTGTTTACCGATTACTTCAATAAACTCTGTAGTACTGGTATCGGGTGAAAGCACAAGACTCACTTTTGATTTACAACCATTTGTGTGCGTTGCATGACGTGTAACGGTTGATTGTCTATCCGGTTTGAACAAAACCTGAGTTGATTTCCCTAGCGTGTCGGTTTGTGTCGTTTCATTTTCAACGGTCCAGTAAACTTCACTTATGGGCTCACTCAAGGTGGAGTCTGCGATTAGCTGCCAATTATCACACCAACCAGGAACTAGCTTAACGGTATTCTTAACATTAGGTAAGACTTCGATAGAATACCTCGTCGAATAAGATGCCTGAAGTGGACAATTATCATCTGTAGCTGTAATCCATAAATCAAATGATCGTCCGACTATGCTGTCGTTTGGATTCCAGCAGATCTCGAGCGATTTGTATGGTGGAGCCGCAATGCTCACTTCTTTTATTGTCGCTCCGGGTAACTCCGAGGTCCAGCTGTACGAAACTGTATTAAAATCTTGAAAACTGCCATCCGGAAACTTGTATGGGTTGTCTATTGCAGTTACTCTGAAACAGTTATCTATTCCTGAGCACAAATCAATGTCGTTCGTTGCACTAACCGAGCTGCCTCTCAGCACAGGTGCATTATTCTTGGCTCCTAGGTTACTGACTTCTACCATGATATCACGACGAGTAATACCGAGTAGTACAGGCTTGCCATTTACACGTCTCCACTGTTCCACCTCAAAAACTAAAACGGCTTGTTCGTTGGTTTTTACCGGCGTGTAGGCTAATAATCCATCGCTTCCTAGATGCATTCCAACGGGTGGGTTAGCGTTTGGATTTGCATTACATCCAGGATCGCCATTGCACCATACGGTCATTGGTTTATTGATGGTAAATCCGGTTTGATATGCTATGGGTTTATCCGGATCGCGAAGTGGCCGCCCCATTTTCGCAACAACTGAATCTTGATACGATTGTTGAATAAAAGCACCTCTAACAGCTTGATTTACCGGAATAATAATCTGGGGATGTTGATCAAACTGAACTGAACTGTGACTTACGAATGGATTGATGTACGCATAGTTGTAAAGCGCATCTCCTCCGGTTGATTGCACGATATTATCGGCATCCTCCGACCGTGAAGATAACTTCACATAGAGCTCCAATCCGCATTCTTCATAGTCGTCGTAGTCGGCAAAATCTATCTCTGTGCTGAACACATGCGCTTCAACACCGTAATTAAATCCCGTATCCGTTTGGCAAAGGGTTTTAGCCGAGCTACATACAGGAAGTATCTCGGTTATGGACTCACGTGTGAGATTGAACTGAGCTAAGCTCTTACTTGTACAACTGTTCCACGAAGACGACTGCAAATACAGGTAAAAAGACCCGCAGTTAGTCGTAGTGGATCCACCTCCACCACCATCGATTTTACATTCACCACAGTCACGATAGACTGTTACAATTGCCTTGTATTTGTATTGCTCTATATGCTGATAAGATATTTCAGCACCAATGATATGAGAAGCCTTCGACTGCGTCGCTACGGTGAGCAACACCGCTATTATGACGTAAAGGTTTCTCATAGCTACTAAGATACAACTTAATCATAATAAGAAAGCAGTGCAATGCACTGCTTTCTCCATATCATATTCACAAGTTAGATTACCGTATTAGAGTAACCGTACCTGAGTATTTGAATTTCTCTCCACTCCAACTTACGATTTCTAAGTAGTAACCGTAAACATCTTGCGGAACCGGTTGACGGTTTGACGCGTCGGTTGTACCGTAGTTTCCATCCCATTCTGCTAATCGATCTTCAGACTCCCAAATTACTTCACCCCAACGGTTGAAGATAATCAAGTGGTAAGACTGAGCTGCATCATTCACTACCGCACGGAAACCATCGTTTGCCTCTGGTCCTCCACCATCAGGAGAGAATGCGTTTGGAATGAATACTAGGATATCAGGTCCAATCAATACAGGGTATGAGAACTGTGCCTCACAGCCGTACTGTGTTCTAACTCTCAAGCTAACATCGTATGTACCTGTATCAGATGGATAGAAGAACAATGGACTAACCTCTGTACTTGTATCATCAATCTCAGACAAGATACCAAAATCCCATTCGTTATCAACTATCTGGCTACCCAACACTGGATCAACCGTAGACTCGTTGTTGAACTGGAATTTAGGTAGTGCCGCTGTAGTACTGTTGTTCGGATTAGGAACAAAGAACGCAGATGGGATTGGATACACATCAACGTCTAGTGTTAGCGTCGTATCACATCCAAAAGCAGAGGTCAATGTCAATTGTACATTGTTTGTTCCGTCTGTAGTGAACTGGTAGGATGGATTTTGAACCAAATCAGAACCACCATCCTCATAACTCCAGTTATATGTTGCCGCGGCCGGATCTACTTGATTCAACATGGTTGTTGTAAAGTTCACATCAACCGGGTTACATCCATTTAACGTATCAGCAGTAATATCTGCCACAGGTTTAGGATGAACAATCACCTGCATAGTTGCATCCTTAAACGGACATACATTTCCTGCAGTCTCAAGTGTTTGAGCATACAACAAGTGAGTGAATACTGAGTCCGGTGAATTCGAGAATGAGAACGTTACATCGTCCGCACTCGGATTATCAACAGATCCTCCTGTAAGTGGTATCCACAATACTCCTGTAGAGTTTGTGTAAGACGCACTTGCGTTAATGGTCATATTGTCTGTTCTACACATTTGGGTATCTGCAGGCAATGTGATGGTATGCTCTTGGTGGATAACCACTTGAACCGAATCACGACCTTGACAACCGTAGATATCCGTGTAGTCATAATTAATATAGAAAGGAGTATTGTAGCTACTTGCATTCTGAGGTCTGAAATCAGAACCACTTAACGCACTTGGGTCATCAGAACTCCAAGTACCACCAGCATAGTTTACTTGAAGAGCGATATCGTCGTCTAACTCACAGAATGGATAAGGTGCAGTTCCTTGGTATTTCTGCAGGTCTCCTTCATTAATAATTGGGACAGGTAGACCTCGAATCGTTAGGGTTGTATCCTTAGAGGTTGGACATCCTGAGCGATCATGGAAGTATCTCATCACGTAAGTACGTGAACCACCTTCTCCCGGATCTGGAGTAGCCAGTGTATTCAATGTATCTCCATTCAAGGTATCACCTTTCAATGCAGTGTTTAAGTCACTTGCAGGGTCAAATCCAGTTGAATCAATCGCTTTCCAAATACCGTCGATTGGTGTTACGTTACTTTCAACTTTTAGATCAACAATTCCTTCATCCCAACACAAGTCACGGAAACCGGTAAACTCGATTTTGGGAACTTTAGTCACTAGAATGGTCCCGGTGTCTCGGTTGAAACAACCAAACACGTTACGGAACTCGAACTCAATAACTATAGAGTCCTGTTGTTTCGTTCCAAGTGGCATCACATTCTCGTTGATGTAAATCTTATAGTCTTGAGGAGCTCCCGGTGTTCCGGTTCCTTCATCCACAATTATGTTCGATTCGTTGTATGTACCGCAATCAATACACTTCCATGCCTGACGACCTAAGTTTAGCTGAGCACCACCTGGACGACTGAAAATACGATCATCAACAACATCAATCACTTCTTTATCTTGACAGAAATAACCCGGACGGAGTACTACCTCAGGTAGCGGATTCACCTTGATTTCAAATGAATCTTCACGGATACATCCTGTAGACGGATCAACGTATTGATACATAATATCATAGGCTACAGAGCTTGAACTATCAGACTCTTCAAACGCTTTATCGGTTTGGAAGATATAACCTTGGTCGATCATTGAAGTTTTTGTTCTACAACTCCAAACACCACCCTTGGCATTCTGATCTTCAAGCGTTCTCAAGTTGATAACTCCCGCATCAAAACATATCGCCATGTCTGATGGCATGTTCACAATTGGAAGTGGGTTTACCGTTACGACTACTGTGTCGTTGTCGAAACACGTTGTTGTGTCCTCCGTTACGGTGAGTAATAAATCGAATTCCGTTGTTTGCTGTATGTTGTAGGCGAGTGTATCGTTACCTCCATAGTCGACCGGATTATTGGGGTCGGTTATGTCGGTCCACCTAAAGCTTCCGGTTTTATCGTTACCGGCAGTATCCAGGGTTTTACCAATTAACTCTAAGTAATCATTCCAACAAAGAGTTTGATCAGCTCCCGCATCTGCAACAACTGTGTCGTTGACAAATAGATTCATGGTATCTGTTGCGAAACAACCAATACTATCAATTACTTTAATAACATACTGCCCGCCGATATGGACACCCGTCAATGCCGTGTCCCGACTTATCAATGCGGTGTCTCTATACCATTCTTTGTATAAGGTGTCACCCTGGCGAATTCTTATTTCAGATGTATCTCGTGGATCATCCCAATAAGCTAAACTGTCGTTCGGGAATAAATGAATGGTATCGTAAGTACAAATTCTTCGGTCAGGACCAATGAATACAAGTGGATTCTCTCTCAAGAAAACAACTGTTGTGTCCCATGCCGTACAATTGTTTTGATCTTTAATCTCAACATAGAATGAAGTATCTGACGTTCTATTCGGAACTTGAACATCAATATATGCTGTTGTGTCACCAGTTCCCCACTTATAGGATACCGGCATCACACCATTATTAATTTTCGGTTGAAGTCTTAGCGTAGTTCCGGCACAAACAAACGTATCAGGACCAAATGCTAAGTCAACCTCCAATAATGGTGGCACCACGATAGTGTCGTAGTAATCATTCGGACACTTCGGGCTATTATTAATAGTGTGTTGCAAGATGTACGTTCCACCTTTTCTAAACTTCAAGGTATCCACCTGTTTCGAGCTCAGGTATGAATTCGTACTCTCAAAGTACCCATATGATCTATCGAAGATTACAACACCATTCGTATCCTTCAACTGCCAAGTAAACCTCGCCGGGTTCTTAAAGTTCGGGAATGGCTCGGATTCAATAGCATATCGACCACAGTCTAGCTTCGTAATCTTGCGATCTGCCTCCGCTATTGGGTTTACCTTTACCTGGAATGCACGTACCGTTACAGCGTTCAAAGGACAAGCGTCATCACGCGCTGTTACAGTGTATGAATACGGAATATCCGATGCACTTCCAATTGGTGGTGTCCAACAGAACCTCGCCGACTGATTCAATGCTTTTTTGTTCAAGACAGTGAATGAAGCTCCGGGAATACCTCGGTTCCATTTAATGGTAACCGTATCCGGATCTGGCGTTGGTAATGGTGGAGGTGGTTTCTTAACCTTATCCTCGGTTGTTATCGTATAACATATCTGGGACCCCTCACACACGGAAGTGGAGAATTTACCCTTGATAATTGGCGGGTTATTTCCGGGACACTGTTTCGTTATAAATTGCATGTCCCGCCTCGTGACCCCGATGACTTCCATTTTCCCGGTTTTCGCATTCTTCCTCCATTCCGTCACTTGGAGCACGGCCACTGTAATCTCGTCACACTTTACTGGAGTAAAAATCAAGTCACCTGTTTCTTCATCCAATGAAATACCAATTGGTGGGTTTGCATTAGGGTTTTTGTAAGGTGGCTTAAGCGTACCTGGGTAGTACGTATCAAATGGGAATTGGTACGTGTAGTTACCGCTGTAAGCAATTTTGTTATTCCAACCTCTCAATGGGTTAGCAAACGAGTATGAAAGCGAGTCGAAGTTAGCTGTATCCGATGCACCGTTGTTGTAGTAGAATGGCTGGTTACAACATAGATAAGCGATTGGCTCTGTTGTCAGTGCCGGAGAGGAGTTACACGGTGCTTTACATAGGTCAACAGTTGCATACGTGTAGAAGTTCTGGTTGGCCGCTCCCGATGTAATGTTCGAGTTACGACAACACTGGCCCGTTTCAAGGCGAATCTCACAACAACCATTTTTCACCAAATTGCTGTAGGGCGCTTTGTTGAAGTCGATAGTTACCTTGTAAAAATGCTCTTCAATACCGTCTCCCGTCCTACTTGTGTTTGA
>CAJXLR010000020.1 GCA_913056425.1 uncultured Bacteroidota bacterium | reverse complement strand
ATTGAACTGGGGAGAATCTTCAACATCATCGACCAAGGACCATCCAACAAGAAGTCGATAAAGTCGCTATTAAAGCGGCAAAATGTAAACCGTGCAGAGATTATATGCCGTAACTACTTCGAACAGAGCAAAGTCGTGCGAAAAAAATTGCGACTCGCGTCAGGAGGCAATAAATTCCTCATTTTCACGGTAATAGAAAACTCGGGAGTTTGCTTTCTGGCCGACGAATTACTTCTTGTCTAACGACAAGATGTACTGCTCGATAGCAGCAGTCATTGAAGGTGCTTCGGTTGTTGGCGCAGGGATGTTGTTTACAAGATTTGCTTCCTCAATTGCACGATTGGTTGAGTTTCCCCACCCCGCAATTCGAGTATCATTTTGTTTAAAATCTGGGAAGTTGTCAAACAAAGACTTGATATCAGCCGGACTAAAGAACGCAATCACGTCATAAAACACGTCTTCCAAATCACTCAAATCCGCATTAACTGTCCGATACATAATCGCTTCCGTGAAGTTAATGTTGTTATCTTCTAAGAAAGTTGGAATGCTCGGTTTTCGGATATCTGAACAAACAAACAGATACTTCTCCTTAGGGTGCTGCTTAATTACCTTTAGGAATTCAGGTTCACGCCCTTTACCAAAGAACATTTTACGCTTGCGTAAAACTGTGTATTTCTGTGTGTAAAGAGATATGCCTTCGTTTGTACAGAAGTACTTCATGGTGTTCGGCACTTCAACTTTTAATTCTTCAACTACCCGGAAGAAATTGTCGACGGCGCTTCTTGAAGTAAGAATTACTGCAGTGTGATCAAGTATGTTTAACCTCTGCTTTCGCAATTCCTTTGCCGGAACAGACTCCACTTGGATGAACGGTCTAAAATCTAGTTTTAGCTTGTATTTCTCGGCCAAAGCGTGATAAGCTGTACGCTTATCTCCAGGATCTGGTTGTGAAACTAAGAGACTCTTTACTTTCAAAACTACTTTACTTCTTTAGCCCCGCTGCAGTGCCCAATGGACCGCCCACAAAACAGGGGTTAGTTCAAGGGCGCAAAGATAGAAAATAATATAAACCTTAGCGAAGGAAAACATCGACCAATACAATGAAATTGCACGAACAAGCCTCCAAACCAACATAATTAAAACAAGTGCTATGAGCACCCATTCGACAAACATGCGGATGTTTACAACATCAGTATAATACCATATCAGGACCAATGGCAACGCGACAATTGCCAGGGCATATTGTATACCTACATGACTGACCACCATGGCCCTACCTAAGTTCTCTATTTGAAGAATCAATCCAACCAAGTAATGCACCAAGTACTTTATTACGTAAAGCGCCAAAATCAGAAGGAGCATCAGTAGAAAAGACATGGCATTTGACCCCACTATCAAATTCAGGTCAAACCCCGTAAGCAGAAAAATACCAAGTGAATAAACCAGGGAAATAAAGAACAACTGCACACCCATCATAGGGTTAATCCGCAATCCTAAATCCCACCTTTCCAACTGAATATGTATTGGAATAAAACCTGTTGACAGAGACCAACGGTGTTGGGTGCTTGCCAAAGCTCTAATGAATCCAAGCACCAAGACAGCTAAAACGAAGAAGACAAAAACCCACGGCTGTTGGGCAACTTGACGTTCTGCGATTTGAGGCTCAATGAGCTCCGACAGGTCTAAACCGTTTGATTGAAGTAGGATTCGACGCGCTCCACCGATCATGAAGCAAAGGTAGCGAGTTCGCGTTGTTGATTTTCGATTGCCTCTAGATAATAAGCTTCATACTTAGGACAAATTAAATCGATATCGTATTTCCGAGCATGATTAAGTGCATTTGTCTTGAAATCCGCCAAAACATCATCCTCTTTCAGGATAGAAATACCCTTTTCTGCCATCGTTTTGATATCGCCAACCTCAAATGTGTAGCCTGTAACTCCATCGATATTCACCTCCGGCAAACCTCCCGTATTGGATGAGATGACAGGCACTTCACACGCCATTGCCTCCAGAGCTGCTAAACCAAAGCTTTCGGTTTCAGACGGCATCAAGAACAAATCTCCAACCGACAGGATTTCTTCAACGGCATCTTGTTTGCCCAAGAAAGTTACCTTATCACACATCTCAGAATCCCGACACTGGCGTTCCAGTTTTACACGCTCCGGACCATCACCCACCATAAGCAACTTACTGGGCACCTCTTTACTGATCAGGTTAAATATCTTCAAGACATCACCTACACGCTTCACCTTACGGAAATTGGACGTGTGCAATACAATTCGCTCACCGTTTGGTGCAATTGCCTTTTTAAAATGCTCTTTTGGCTGACGGGTAAATCGGCTGAAGTCGACAAAGTTTGGGATGACTTCAATGTGCTTATTGAACTTGAAAATATCTTGCGTGTCTCGTCTTAAACTGTCAGAGACCGCGGTAACTCCATTCGACCGCTCCAAACTGTATCGAATTACCGGACCATAAGTTTCGTCCTTGCCTACTAGCGTAATATCTGTACCGTGTAATGTTGTCACAATTGGAATGTGAATCCCTTCTTCGCGCAGCACAGATTTCGCCATTACTGCGGCGGCAGCATGGGGTATTGCATAGTGCACATGAAGAATATCTAATTCTGCAGACTTCACAATCTCAACAATTTTGCTGGATAACGCGATTTCGTACGGAGGATATTTGAATAGTGGGTATTCACTTACAGAGACTTCGTGATAAAAAAGATTCTCACTAAAGAAGTCGAGTCTTGCCGGTTGATCGTATGAGATAAAGTGGACTTTGTGCCCTTTCGCACCCATCGACTTCCCAAGTTCAGTAGCAATTACACCGCTCCCTCCATACGTGGGATAACAAATTATTCCAATGTTCATACAGTTCAGTAGGTTACAGTATTCAATAACTGACGAGGTGATTTTGTTTTGGAAGAATGATAAATCGCACTAAGATGCCCAGGTGTAGTGCCACAACACCCTCCCACAATATTTACTAATCCACTCTCCACAAATTCACTTACGACTTTTGCCATGTAATCCGGGCTCTCATCATATTCCCCCATTTCATTTGGCAACCCGGCGTTGGGGTGTGCACTGATGGCACAATCCGCAACATCACTCAAGTTTTTAAGAAACGGCCGCATCAACTCTGCCCCCAACGCACAGTTCAAACCAACCGAAATCGGATTGGCGTGTCTTATGGAGTTCCAAAAGGCCTCAACAGTCTGACCACTCAATGTTCGACCACTGTTGTCGGTAATTGTACCACTTATCATAATTGGAATATGCTCTCCAATTTCTTCTTCAAGTTCTAGGATAGCAAAAATTGCTGCTTTACAGTTAAGCGTATCGGTAACCGTTTCGATTAACAATAAGTCAGCCCCACCATCTACAAGTCCTCTGGCTTGGTCCTTAAATGCAACTACCAACTCGTTAAATGTTACCGATCTATATCCCGGATTTGAAACATCCGGAGACATAGAAGCCAGTTTGGTCGTTGGCCCGATAGACCCTGCTACGAATCGAGGTTTCTCTGGGTTTTGGGAAGTAAATTCATCCGCTGCTTGTCGTGCGAGCTCCGCCCCAGCTTTATTGATTTCATAGACTAGATCACCCATATCGTAGTCATCCAGTGAAATCGAATTTGCGTTAAACGTATTGGTTTCCAGGATATCCGAACCGGCCTCCAAGAATTGTTTGTGTATCTCAACGATAATCTCAGGTTTGGTTAAGTTCAACAAATCGTTGTTTCCTTTAACGCTGGTGTGAAAATCACGAAATCGCTCTCCTCTGTAATCTTCCTCACTCAATTTGTAACGTTGAATCATTGTCCCCATTGCTCCATCCAGAAAGATTATGCGGTTGGCTAACAATGATTGGAATTCCTCGCGATTTACCATGGGACAAATTTAAGTTGGTGAAATCAGAAATAGACCAACAAATAAACATTCCATTTCTTTATCGCAGAGGTGTGACACAACACTCAAAGAAGAATCATTGTAAGTTTTTCGCCGGGAGGTACTTCGGAGACTATCAGTCCACACATGGAGAACAGCGTGGCAGATGTATCTGAAACTGGGTATTTTGTCGATGGGGAGGGGCTGATGCTATTCCCTCGCAAAAACCAATCAGCATTGCAAGTGGATTTTGCCCATCGATTAAGATTACTCTCCCTGCGTTGCGCCATAATAAATCCATAGTAACACAGATTTCTCTGAGTTATCGAGCCATGGCTCCAGTGATTCCAAAAAAATTGGGGATAAGGTAGGGCAGCCCTCGCTGCGACAGATTCCAAAACTGGATTCGTAGTTTGAAACACACGAATGTGCATGTAATACCACAAAACGATCAAAGGCGTTCGAATTTGATGAATCAAGCCCATGCAGTTTATATGACTTCCCAAAACTTCCATGATAACTTCCGCCTACTCGGTAGCGTCCCAAAGAGGTGCAGTTGCTACCAACTTCATTGCTAAACATTGGCTTTCGTCTTCCATACTTCTTGCAATGTCCATGAGCTACTAATCCGGACATAACAACAGTATCGGCGCTCAAATCAACCAAAAAGAATCTCTTCCTACCCGAAGCTACACTCATATCGCTGAACAGCGCAAATTCAGTATTGTAGTTTCGATCTGAGCACAAAGCGCGTGCTTGAGCACAAAGCAACGAGTCAAAGTACATTGGTTTATTGGCTTCGGAGAAGCCCTCTTCGCTTCCCGGTCGAGGACAGGAAACAAGTATGAAGACCAATACAGATATGAGCAACAGGCGTTGGACCATACCTATTCAACTGACGGATTGGTGGAATTATTACCTGACAATATTAATCCTTCAATACCATTTTGTAATGCATAATATTGGCTTCTTCAAATTGGGGGCCTTGCGGCACAAAACCGAATCTACGATACAAGGAGCACGCCGGAAGTTGCGAATGCAAATAGATGTTTTCTCGATGTGGAATATCATTTAAAACAGCACGGACAATTTCTTGCCCGATTCCCATATTACGATGCGAACTCAAGACCGCAAATCGTTCGAGTTTGATGCCGTTTGGAGTTTTTCTCCACCTCGCTGTGCCTACCGGCTGGTCGTCTGCAAAGGCTATAAAGTGGTGGCTTGTATCCTCAAAATTGTCATACTCTTCCTCCGGGTCTACCTGCTGTTCATCAACAAATACTTTCTGCCTGATTTCAAATACAGCATCCATTTCTTTTCCGGATGAAACCTTGCGCACACGAATCGATTCATTTGACATAAAACGGGACTTAATCAAAGTTAACAATCTCTGAACAAAACCACTGTCCTTGTAGACATGACGCTTTGTAAAAAATCGTCTAATTTTGCCGCTCAAATTACGAATCGAAACACATAGAACGAAATGAGCAATAACTCTATTGAACAAATCTTGGGAAGCGAAGCTGAAGGGCTTTTCTCGTATGAGTCGAAGACCATCTCAAAAGATCGCTTACACTTACCCGGACCTAATCATGTTGACAACGTATGGGCTGCCTCAAATCGCAACCCACAAGTACTTCGTAGTCTAAATCAACTACACAACACTGGCCGACTTGCTGGAACAGGCTACCTATCGATTTTACCTGTTGATCAGGGGATTGAACACTCAGCCGGTGCGAGTTTTGCTCCGAACCCAGACTATTTTGATCCTGAAAACATTATTAACCTTGCGATTGAAGGTGGTTGCAATGGAGTTGCCTCAACATTTGGGGTTTTGGCAAGCATGTCAAGAAAATACGCTCATAAAATCCCTTTCATCGTAAAGTTGAACCACAATGAATTCCTAAGCTACCCTTCAACACACAACCAGATCATGTTTGGTTCAGTAGAGGAAGCATGGAATTTGGGTGCTACTGCAGTTGGCGCGACCATTTACTTTGGTTCAGAAGGGTCAGAAAGACAGATAATTGAAGTGGCAGAAGCATTTGAACGTGCTCATGAATTAGGAATGGCCACGATTCTATGGTGTTACACCAGAAATAGTGCATTCAAAAAGGATGGCGTGGATTATCATGTTTCAGCCGACCTAACCTCTCAGGCGAACCACTTGGGAGTAACTATTCAGGCTGATATCATTAAGCAAAAACTTCCTGAGAATAACGGTGGATATACTGCAATTAATTTCGGAAAGACTCATGACAAAGTGTATTCTGAATTAAGTTCGGAGCATCCAATCGATTTGTGTCGTTACCAAGTAGCTAACTGCTATATGGGTAGAGCAGGACTTATCAACTCAGGTGGTGCTTCAGGAAGCAATGACACATTTGACGCGGTAAAGACCGCGGTAATCAATAAACGTGCTGGTGGTTCAGGTTTGATTCTTGGACGAAAAGCATTCCAGCGTCCATTGAACGAGGGTGTTGAATTACTAAACACGGTTCAAGATGTTTACCTCTCTGACGAGGTAACCATCGCCTAGTATTAACTAAAAACAGAAATATGAGCTGGTTCAAGCGTGTTAAAGATGGGATATTAACGAAAACGCAGGACAAGAAGCCGACTCCCGATGGGTTGTGGGTGAAATGTCCTGAGTGCGGGGTTCCTCATGCTTCGAAAGATTTTGCAAACGCCATGTGGATTTGTACCGAGTGCAGACACCATGCGCGTATCGGATCAGAGGAATATTTTCAAATCTTCTTTGACAACGAGAAATTCACGGAGCTTGACCAAGGCATTATATCAGGAGATCCACTAAAGTTTGTTGACAAGAAGGACTACCCTTCTCGTATCGAGGCAGCACAAAAAAAGACACATCTTCACGATGCTGTTCGAAGTGCGACTGGAAAAATGAACGGAATGAAAGTCACCATTTCCTGTATGGACTTTAGCTTTATTGGAGGTTCAATGGGGTCTGTTGTTGGTGAAAAGATTGCACGTGCAATCGATTATTCCCGTGAACACAAACAACCGTTGATTATTATCTCGAAAAGTGGTGGTGCTCGAATGATGGAAGCCGCATTTAGCTTGATGCAAATGGCGAAAACTAGTGCAAAGTTGGCACTGCTAGACAAAGAAGGGATTCCATTCATATCGTACCTCACCGATCCAACAACAGGCGGTGTAACTGCCTCGTTTGCCATGTTGGGTGATTTCAACGTTGCAGAACCGAATGCGTTGATTGGATTCGCAGGACCTCGAGTGATAAAAGAAACCATTGGAAAGGATCTGCCGAAAGGCTTTCAACGAAGTGAATTCCTTCAGGAAAAAGGATTTGTTGATTTCATCGTAGAACGAGACTCGGCGAAAGATGAATTATCTAAGCTGTTGAGTGTAATCTGCGATAAAAAGCCGCGAACGAAAACAGAAACGGCAAAAGCCAGCGCATAAAATTTAGAAAACCACAAACAGATTCAGACAGAAATCTATTAATTCGCACAAAATACGATTTATGAATTTTCCAGCAGACTTAAAATACACAAAGGATCACGAGTGGGTGAAACTCGAAGGTGACGTTGCAACAATCGGAATTACTGACTTTGCTCAAAGCGAGCTTGGCGATGTAGTTTTCGTTGAGATTGAAACCGAAGGCGAAACGCTTGACTCCGAAGAAACATTTGGTACCGTAGAGGCAGTAAAAACAGTTTCTGACCTGTACATGCCTGTTTCAGGTGAAGTTGTTGAAGTAAATGGTGATTTGGAAGATGCACCTGAAAATGTAAACAACGACCCTTATGGCGCTGGATGGATGATCAAGGTTAAAGTGGCAGACACATCAGCTATCGATGAGTTGATGGATGCAGACGCTTACAAAGCCTCTATCGGCCAGTAATTGAAACGATTCAAACTCTCCATTCTGGCCGCAATTGGGTTGGCGATTGTGAGTTTGATGTCGATTTCCAATATTCCAAAGTTAGATGTTAAGGCCAGCGATAAGATTGGTCACTTCGTTGCTTATGCGGTTTTTGCCGCAATATTGAGTTATGAAGGTTATAAAGTCTTCCGTTCCTCAAACAAAACCGCCCGTTTATTAACTGCTTCAGCACTCATAGCCGCAGGTTATGGTACAATGATGGAGTTTTTTCAAGCACTTCCAATGTTTAACCGACACTTTGAAGTCCTTGATATGCTGGCGAATACAACAGGAGCGACACTAGGTGCAATACTCTTTGGTTTGTTCCTAAAGTTTAAAAGAGCCTAATATCAACTTTATCTTATTCTTCGTTTACCATTTAGTTGGATACCATATTATATAAGTGATAATTCATAAATTTGAACACTTAACTTGAATCAACATGGAAGTTAAAAAGTACGAAAGCAAAGACATCAAGACTAAACGTCTACTGTTTTTCTTAATTGGTTTGTGTATTTCTCTCGGATCAGTTTATGCACTGATGGAGTACAAGAAGTACGACAAAATTGAAGTTGAAGATCTCAACATGGTCTACGATGAGGACATGGTAGAGGTTGAACAAACACAGCAACAGGAAGAAGAGCCACCTCCTCCACCGGAAGAGCAACCTCAAGATCCTATCATTGAAGTGGTAGAGGATGATGTTAAGGTAGAAGAGACCATTGATATTGATATCGAAACTAGCGACGATGAAGCGTTTGGTGAGCTAGACGCCTTTGATGATGGCCCGGAAGAAACAGATGAAGTATTTAAATGGTTCCAGGTTCAAGAAAAAGCGGCATTCCCTGGTGGCGAAGAAGCAATGGACCAGTTCATTCGCGACAACATGGACATTCCTGAGATTGCATATGAAGAGGCTGAGAGTGGAACAGTGCTTGTAACCTTTACCGTAGAAAAAAACGGAAGCTTATCAAACATCCAGATTGCTTCAAAACGTAAGATTGGATACGGAGTTGAGGAAGCTGCGATTGCAGTAATCAAGAAGATGCCACGTTGGAAACCTGCACTTCAGCGAGACAAGCCAGCTCGTATGGCCTTCACAAAACCAATTCGTTTGAATTTCAACTAAATCAAAATAATATAGACCACTAAAGCCTCATCTAACGATGGGGCTTTTTTTTTATGGATTCGATTTAATGTTTACTATCCTTCTTTTCATAGTACAGCTGCTCAAAACCAGGGTGCTTGAGAACATAAACTAAGTTATCTGAGATCCGACAAATGGACTCGAACTTGTCTTGAAGGTTATACTCCAGCTCCTTTTTCGCCAATCCGATTAAGCGCAACAATGCAAGAAGAACAATAAATAACGACCCGCTACTTGACGGATAGTGTGTAGATCTGCTTCTATTTCGACTATACACTAAGTTGTTAATCTCGCCTTCAGAGATATGTGGCATTTCCACCAACTTTTCTCTGAAATATCTGCTTGGCTTTTGTGTAGCATAACTCTCCAGCAGAACAAGTGTTTCAACGTAAAGATACATGAACGACTTTCCACTGTGGATTTCCGCTCGTTCTGAACATAAATTTTTGAGAGATGTAAGCGCCACAACGATATCACCATCGTGAAAGCTTTCACCATAGATTATATCCGCCGCTGAATCTGGTCTATTCATTCAATACAGACTTTCCGTCTTCCACAAACGCTTTGAAGTTGTTCATGTACTCCATACTCTGCTTTTTGAAGGCTCCGGGCATCAACACTCCCAATAGTTTCATAAAGCCTTTAAAGTGGAAGACATTATGCGAAGTGAGAAATGTTTTACCCGACTCTTCTCGAAATGAGTTCTCCATTTCGTTGAAAACGCCTTTTGCTTCGTAAGTACAAGCCAGAGAACGCGGTAGCTCATTTTTAGTAATGGTTTCAACCATTTCAATGGTGCGTTTACCGTTGAGGAATACCATCTTAGACTTAGAACCGGTTTTGCCCGGCTCTCCGCTAATCGGGGTAAATTCTTGCAACCCAGGTTGCCAGTACTTCAAGTTTTCTGTCGAATCGTATGCCTCAATGACTTCTGCAAGAGGCTTACTGATTTCTATCGTTTGGCTGTATTCTAGTGGCATAGCCCAAAGCTATGCAACTCCTAGACTTTTTTCAATAGCCGTATCGTAAATTTCTCGGTACTCTTCGATGCTTCCATAGTCAACATCGTTGATACAGATTCTATTTCCACTAACAGCTCCCAACTTTTTAAAGTGGACTCCTTCGCTATTGAGAATAGTCTCAAGTGCCTCTTTCTGGTCTCTGGAAATGGTAACCACAACGCGGCTTTGGCTCTCCCCAAACAAGTAAGCATCCGTTCTGATCTCACGGTTGGTTTGAACATCCACACCGAACCCACTAGCCATAGATGACTCAAGCAGACTGATAAACAATCCTCCTTCAGAAATATCGTGACAGCTGTTTACCACTCCTGCTCCAATCGACTTGGTTACCGCGCTTTGAACGTTGTACTCTTCGTCTAGATTAAAATGAGGAGCCGTTGAGAACTGTACTTTGTGATACTTAGCTAGATATTGAGACGAACCGAGGTCACTCATTTCCCGTCCAATCATATAGATAAGATCACCTTCGTTTTTGAAATCAAGTGTTGTTATATGCTCAGGTTTCTCAATCAATCCTACCATTCCAATGGTTGGTGTTGGATATACCGCTGTGCCATCAGAGCTTTGATTATAGAAACTCACATTACCTCCTGTAACAGGTGTTCCAAATTTTTCACACGCCTTCTTCATGCCCATGATCGCGTTTTTGAACTGCCAATACACCCCTTTATCATATGGATTGCCAAAGTTCAAACAATTGGTTACCGCGGAAGGCTTTCCTCCACTACAAACAATGTTTCGCGCAGCTTCACTCACGGCAATGGCAGTTCCTTCTTCAGGGTCTGCGTACACATATCTACTATTACAATCAACGGTTAGTGCCAATGATCTGTCCGTCCCTTTAATTTGAACAATGGCCGCATCGCTTGGTCGATTTGTACTCTGATTTACTGTACCAACCATTGAATCGTATTGCTTATAAACCCAGCGTTTTGACGCGATGTTTGGTAGCGCTGTGATAAACTTTGACACCCCAATCATATCGGAAGGCTCATTTACATCACCCAAATCAAACTTATTGATTTCTTGCTGATACGCAGGTTCTTCCCACTCACGGTGATAAACCGGTGCACCTCCGCCAAGCACTAGGCTCTCAGCCGGAACGTCGCAGGTTACATCACCATCCTTAACATATTTGATTCTCCCCGATTCGTTCACCTCACCAATTTGAGCAAAGGTGAGATCCCATTTATCGAGTATCGTTTCAATTTCTTTTTCGCGTCCTTTTTCGATAATCGCCAACATACGCTCTTGACTCTCACTCAACAGGATCTCCCAATCCTTCATATCGTCTTGGCGCAATGGTACTTTATCCAAATCGATGGTCATCCCTGTTCCGGATTTTGCACTCATCTCACAGGTAGAACAAGTAATTCCAGCCGCACCCATGTCTTGCAGTCCAACAACTGCTCCTGTTGCAATAATTTCCATGGTGGCTTCGAGAATCAACTTCTCCCAGAAAGGGTCACCTACTTGTACAGCTGGCAAATCATCCATAGCATCCTCACCAATATCTTTTGAAGCAAAAGCTGCTCCGGCAATACCATCTTTTCCGGTAGCGGAACCAAAGATATACACTGGGTTTCCTACACCTTCTGCGACTGCACTAACCGTCTTTCCTACTTCAACGATTCCAACACTCATGGCATTAACCAAAATATTTGTCTCGTAGCAATCGTCGTAATAAACCTCTCCGCCAACGGTTGGTATACCAAATGAGTTTCCGTAGTCGCCGATACCCTTGACTACACCTTTGGTGAGCCATTTGGTACGGTTAGTTTCAATATTGCCAAAACGTAAAGAGTTGAGCTGTGCAATAGGCCGTGCACCCATCGAGAAAATATCTCGATTAATACCTCCAACACCCGTCGCTGCCCCTTGATAAGGCTCAATGGCAGAAGGGTGATTATGACTTTCAATTTTGAAGCAACACGCTAATCCACCTCCTATATCTACCAGTCCGGCATTTTCTTCACCGGCCTCGGCAAGCATCATTGGCCCCTCCTTGGGAAGTTTCTTCAACCAAACAATCGAATTCTTGTAAGAGCAGTGCTCACTCCACATTACGGAGTACACGCTCAATTCGGTAAAGTTCGGAGTTCTTCCAAGTACTTGTTTAATGTGTTCAAACTCTTCAGGTAAGAGTCCAAGTTCCTCGGCGGTTTTTACTGTAACTTCCTGCATAACTGGTATTGAATATGCCGCAAATTTAACGCTTGCAATTGCATTGAAGCTACGTTGTGGATTGATTTTGAAAAGACCCAGAATACTTCAAACCACAGACGTCGAAAGTCAGTGCTTTGAATCTTCAATAAATCAGTCAGGGCTCAGTGGCAATCATGCTAGATGACCAGAATGTTTCACTTCCATTGGAGCGCCTTAAAAAAGTCGATAGGAGGAAAATTTTACGCTTTTGGAGGTTGAGATAGGCGTGCAGGTGTCTCCATGGAGACACCTGCACGATATTCGCCAACACCCACACCACATAAACACCTCTGTAATATCTCAACCCGACGCTCAAATTATCGAAATACTGTTTTTGAAATCATATCATTCCAAGTTATTTAACCATAACCCTATCTTTGCCGTCCTTAAATACTCAGGCAATGATTATTGGAGTACCAAAAGAGATTAAAAACAACGAAAATCGAATTGCTTTAACTCCGGGCGGAGCGCTCGAACTTGTTAAGCGAGGCCACACTGTTTATGTTCAAAAAGACGGTGGATTTGGCAGTGGTTTCCCAGACCAGATGTACGTGGATGCTGGAGCTAAAATTCTTGATACCATTGAAGAGGTGTACGACATCGCTGAGATGATCATTAAAGTAAAGGAACCTATCGAACCTGAGTACAAACTGATTAAGAAAGGTCAACTTGTATTTACATACTTCCACTTTGCAAGCTATGAGCCATTGACTCATGCAATGATTGAAAGTGGTGCTACGTGTTTAGCATATGAAACTGTGGAATCACCAGACCGCAGCCTCCCTCTTCTTATTCCTATGAGTGAGGTTGCTGGTAGAATGGCAATTCAACAAGGAGCAAAGTACCTTGAAAAGCCAATCAAAGGAAAAGGTGTCCTTCTAGGAGGTGTTCCTGGAGTACCTCCGGGTAAAGTACTTGTAATTGGTGGTGGTGTTGTTGGAACACAAGCTGCTAAGATGGCTGCTGGACTTGGCGCTCAAGTAACTATTCTTGACGTAAACCTACAGCGACTTCGTTACTTGAATGACGTAATGCCGGCTAACGTAGTTACTCGTTACTCGAGTGAAATGAATATCCGCGATTTAATCCCGCACATGGACCTTATCGTTGGAGCGGTTTTGATCCCAGGCGCGAAAGCTCCTAACTTGATTACCCGTGACATGTTGAAAGACATGCAGCCGGGTACTGTTTTGGTTGATGTTGCTGTTGACCAAGGTGGTTGTATTGAGACATGCCGACCAACAACACACGAAGATCCTACCTTTATCATAGACGATATCGTTCACTATTGTGTGGCAAACATGCCGGGTGCAGTTCCTTACACATCCACAATCGCTCTTACTAATGCTACGCTACCATACGCAATTCAACTTGCGGAAAAAGGGTGGAAGCAAGCATGTAAAGACAATAACGAATTGAAACTCGGACTGAACGTTATTGACGGAAAAGTTGTTTACGAAGGAGTGGCAGAGGCGTTTGACTTGCCTTACCACCCAGTAGACGATTTCCTCAATTAGTCGATTGAAA
>CAJXLR010000019.1 GCA_913056425.1 uncultured Bacteroidota bacterium | reverse complement strand
AATTGAATCAGGTGTGAAGAAGGTCCAGGTATACTTTGAATTTAGAATTTCATCAGGGACAAATTCTATTAATAGACCTGCAAATAACTTTTCTTGGAGCGGTGAAAAATCAATATCACCAGCAATATCATGTACAGTAAATTGAACTGTATCAATATTTTGCCCAGGACAATATTCTGACCCTGTTTCAGCTGTTAATACTAATTGATAATCACCTGGAGCTAAAATTGAATCAAAGGGTAGATTATCATATTCAGATAACTGAATTGAGTCATTTAAAGTCCATGTAAAATCAACAATATCAGAGCATATCCAATTAATGTTACTTGAATTTGGTCCAATGCGCTCTTGCGCTCTATTCAGTACGTTTTGAGAAATATCTAAAACCGAAATAGCGGAAAATCCGGTTTTAAGAAAATGCTCTGCGAGATAACTGTCACCACCACCTATATCGATAATCTTGTCATCTGTATCCGGACGGCATGAGCCGATAAGACCTATCGATGTCTCCGGGTGTTTTTGAAACCAACTAACCTCTTCAAAGGACTTCTTGGCATATATATTCTCCCAGTGTTCTTTGCGTTCTGTCATTCTGCGAGCCATTTATTTTGTTGATATAACGCAACCGCCGTATCAGTCATTTCTTCTAGTCGAGCAACGGATTCCTCACTAAGTGATTTTATGTGGAAACAGGACTTCCCTTTTAGTGCTTTTTTTAGCTCTTCATTCAACAATGGACTTATCTCCTTCGCATGCGTGTATATTGGAAAGAAATAGAAGCGGACGTCCTTTGGTTTCGGAACTATGCTCGCAAAGTAAAATCCATCAACTTTTTTCTTATCCTGTACGGCTTCCACTGTTCCGTGAGCTTCTATATTAGAACCATTGTCGGTAATCTTAAAAAGGGATTTGTGGCGTTGAAACAACGCAGCTAGTGTACCTCGAATTTCGGTCAGGTCTTTTGTCATGAAACAAAAATACATCGACGACCGATGAAGTCTGAGAATTTCAACTACCCGGGAAGCGTTTTTTCACGGCCTCTTCTCGATACTCGAAGATATTGTTGAGTTGTCTTTTGATGAACAACGCATTCGCGATGCTCCCCAAAAAGCCAAAAGGAGGTTGGTAAGAAATGATGTCCTCCATCAATGTTTTGTCGCCCTGAGGTATAAGTCTGTGCTCGTGATGCCACATACTGTAAGGACCAATTCTTTGTTCATCTACAAAAAACTCTTTCTCTACCACATGCGTAATTTCTGTTACCCAGGTAGTCGGGATATTCAGCATGGGTTTAACAATGTAACTGATAATCATCCCGGGATACATCTTTTCCGGGATGTCTTTACTCGTAATGTCAAAGCCCATGTGATCCGGAGTGATCTCTTTGAGGTTTGCCGGAGATGATATGAAATCCCATACCTCGTCGAGCGGAGCGTTAACAAGCTGACTGGTTTTCTTTTGATAGAAGCCCATTATCCTTGTTGTTTAAGTTTGTCAATCTCCTTACCTATCTCGTCGGCTTTGGCATACAGGGCGTCACTCTCTGCACGATTTACAGTTGATAAACGGTGAGCCTCTTTCATGAGTTTGTCGAACTCAGCTTGCAACTTATCTGCAGGACTTTTTTTCTTGAATAATGAAAACATATTATTTGATGCTAGACATGCCACCATCGACATGTAGTATTTGACCGGTTATCCACTTTGCTTTGGGGGAGAGAAGGAATGTTGCCGTGTGAGCTATGTCGTCTGGATTTCCAATTTCCTTAAGCGGATGACGTTGGGCATTCGCTTCGCGCTTCTCATCACTGCTTAACAATCGCTCTGCCAGCGGTGTGTCTGTAATCGACGGAGCGATACAGTTTACGCGAATGGTTGGTGCAAACTCCGCGGCCAACGCACGTGTCAATCCTTCAAGCGCGCCCTTAGATGCCGCCACTTGGGAATGGAAGGGGAATCCAAATTGAACAGCAACAGTACTAAAAAGTACAATGCTTGGGTTAGTCCCTTTTTTTAAAAGTGTTAAAGCAGCTTGTGTCACTTTAATGGCGCCTACAACTTGTAAATTGAAATCGTCAACAAACGCTTCCGGCTTAATACGGTGAAACGGTTTTAGATTGATACTGCCCGGGCAGTAAACCAGTCCATCCAGCGACTCAACTTCCGGAATCTGCATGTCATCTTCAAGAACATTGAGTCTTGAGAACTCTGCTCCGGACATGGAAGTTTCATTTTCGTTAAACGTGGCATAAACCATATGACCGTCTGCAAGTAATTGAGATACTATTTCTTTCCCAATTCCGCTTGATCCTCCTATTACAAAGTAATTTCCCATCGTACATGAAACCCAGAAGAAAGCAAATAGTTCACACGTTTATTCTTGAATCGATTCTTAACACTTAGTTAATATTAGGGACTTAACCTATAAGGTATCTTCGCAAGAGATTGTTTTACAGCCTAATGCCTGACTTCTATACACTTGCCATAATTATTCTTTTTGTGCTTGCTGTGTCAGACCTAATCGTCGGGGTAAGCAACGATGCTGTAAACTTCCTTAATTCATCTATCGGTTCTAAAGTCGCCAGCAGAAAGGTGATAATGGTAGTTGCCAGTTTGGGAATATTTGCCGGTGCAACCTTCTCTAGTGGGATGATGGAAGTGGCTAGGAGTGGTGTTTTTGACCCTGGTTTTTTCACGTTCGAACAGGTGATTGCTATCTTCTTAGCGGTTATGCTCACCGATATAATACTGTTGGATGTGTTTAACACCTTTGGGATGCCTACTTCAACCACAGTGTCTATTGTGTTCGAATTGCTGGGCGCAGCAGTTATGGTTGCTACGATTTCAGTAATTTCAAACGGTGAGTCATTAGTGTCGCTTGGTAATTACATCAATACGACCAAAGCCGTAGCTATCATATCCGGGATTTTCCTGAGTATTATGTTCGCTTTCACCATTGGCTTTATTGTTCAACGAATCTCACGGGTTTTGTTTTCATTTCAATACGACAAATCTCCAGTTTGGCTAACAACACTATGGGCGGGGTTGGCACTGTCTGCACTGACCTATTTCTTAATTATCAAAGGTGTTAAAGGAGCTAGTTTTGTCACTGAAGGATTCCTAACTTGGGTGGAGCAAAACACATTTATCCTCTTCGCCGGGTCGTTGGCATCTTGGGTCGTTGTCCTTTCGATACTAAATCGTTTTAAAGTAAACTCGTTCAAAGTAGTTGTACTTTTTGGAACCTTCTCGTTGGCCATGGCGTTTGCCGGAAATGACTTGGTAAACTTTATAGGAGTACCTATTGCAGGACTAGAGTCGTCCACCACATGGAAATCAGCTGGCGTGGCTCTTGAATCGTTTAATGTTGGGTTTCTTAAGGCACCGGTTCGCACAAACAGTATGCTGCTCTTAGCAGCCGGAACCATAATGATTCTGACTCTGTGGTTTAGTAAAAAAGCTCAATCGGTTACCGAAACTGAAGTAAACTTAGGTCGCCAGTCTGAAGGACACGAACGTTTCCAGCCAAATGGTTTTGCGCGATGGTTGGTTCGAAACAGCTACCGTATGTCGGGTGTAGTAAATAAACTTTTGCCTGAAGGATTACAGCAACGTATTGATAACAGCTATAAGACTATAACTCCGCCGGCAAACGGAGCATCATTTGATTTAATACGAGCTTCTGTAAATCTTACAATAGCCAGTATGCTTGTAGCTCTTGCAACATCCTTAAAACTTCCACTTTCTACGACGTATGTAAGTTTCATGGTTGCAATGGGTGCTTCATTGGCGGACAAAGCTTGGGGCCGAGACAGCGCGGTGTATCGAGTTTCCGGCGTACTTAATGTGATTGGGGGGTGGCTAGCTACCGCTATAGTTGCATTTACAGTTGCAGCTGTCTTTGCATTGCTCATTGTGAAGTTCAAACTTCCGGTGGTAGGCTCATTACTCTTACTCGCTGTAGCCTTGCTCTATAAAACCACACGTTATCATAAGTCCAAAGCTCAGAAAAGTGAATCCTCGGTAAATGAGGATCTTGCCGTTGAAACACCTCAGCGAGTCTCATTGGTTATGCATAGTGTTGAAGAAACCGTGAGACTCTCGATCGATGGTTTTGTAAACGAAGATCGTGCAAAAATTCAGTTAGCTCGGCAGAATTTTGCGAAACTCAAGGAACTAAATGAAGACTTACAGTATGAGTTGATTACTTCCCTCAAGCGCAGCAAATCTGATCAGAGCGCGATAAAGCGATTTGTTCGCATCTTTGATCTAGAGCAAGAAGTTGTCACATCGGTTGAAGGCTTGGTGAACTCATGTTCCAACTACGTCGAAAACGTACACGAATCTCTATCTCAGTCTGAAATCGACGAATTAGTCAACTTAGGCCTCAGTTTTAGCGACCAATTCGCTGACACCCAATCGGCAAAATTGCCTCATGCGAGTGAGCCTTCCCTACGTATCAAGAAACACCAGTTTTTGGATCTGACCGATGAGCTAATCGATGGAAACATCTCGGCCATACAGCACGGTGTAACCCCTACTAAAAGGGCGGTAGTTCTTTTTAGTATCTATTTTGAGCTTCGCGACTTAGTTGGTATTTCACATCGATTGGCTAAGCTGGCTAATGAGACAGTTGATGTATCAGAGCACAAAGCCGAAGCACCAAGGACAGTTAATACTGTCTGATGGCATAAATGTACTCATCGTACCACTGATCGTTCTTCCATATGGTTTTGGGTAGATTTGCTTCTAAGCGAAAGCCAGCTTTATCCAATGCTTTCCGACTTCCAATATTAGTACCGAACGGACGCGCAAATATTCGATTGAGGTTGAGGTGATTAAATCCGTAAACCACTAGTTCTTTAATCGCAAGGGTAGCAATGCCTTGTCCCCAATAATCCTCAGCAATCCAATAACCCAATTCTGCATTTTTAGACCAAATATCATCTTGCGGATGGATTCCAATGGCGCCAATTACCTGGTCATAAAGGGTAATCGCAAAAACATTTGGAGTCTCAGCTTCATTTGCAAATGCAATGAACGCCTTTGCATCATCTAAACTATACGGGTAAGGATACTTGTTTGTGAGCCATTTCGCAATAGCAAAGTTGTTTGCAATTTTGGCCAAACGCTCCGCGTCGGAGGTTTCCCAATTTCTGATGTTTATGTTCATGTGTTAGTTGTTTCAACTGTTGAAAAGAGGATTTTTCTTAATGGTTTCCCCTCGGTTTATTCGCTTCACCACAAAAATACTTGGCACGTCTGAGGTCCAAAATTTCAAAGTCAAAATAATGGCAAGAATCTCCCAACGTGATATGATCCCCATTATAATGCACGTCCAAAACAACCAAATTGATTGTCCGGTTAAAATTAACTCAATACAGAAAGCAAGTAATGTGAGTGTCCAAAACTTGGCAAGAATAGAATGTGTAGCAATTCCTTTTTTAAATCGAATAAACGAAGCCAGGTAAGTAAGAGCTTCAAGAAAGATAACCAGCGTGATTGCAAACCAATTGTCCTTAAAAAAAGTTTACCTTTCGACTAACGTTTTTCGCGCTCGGTGCGTATACCAAACTGAAAGACATTCCGTGTGACTCTACATTGTGGTCGGGTGTCGAATCCATTTTAACACAAAACCAGTTGAAATCAATCACTTGCCTGATTAAACCCTCACGTGATGTTGGAAGCGCAAGTTAACTACGAACATTTTGGGCGGTAAACTACCTTGTTTGATGATCGAAAGATGATGGGTGCAGGACTTCTTTTGCGCTATGATTTTTAGGCACAACTAGGCTATTCGTTGTACTTTTGGCTCAGCGTATGATTGAGTTAAAAAACTACATTAACGGAGAACTGGTTAAACCAGTTTCCGGAGAATACATCGACAATTATGAGCCGGCAACAGGTAAGGTGTATAGTAAGATTCCGCGTTCAGCAGAATCGGATGTAAACCAAGCCGTTGAAGCCGCTAAACGTGCGTATCCAAGTTGGAGCACCATGCGAACCGAGGAGCGCAGCAAAATCATAATGCGTCTATCGGAGCTAATAGACAAAAATCTAGACAAATTGGCCGCTGCAGAAAGCAGAGATAACGGAAAGCCACTTTGGCTGGCTACTTCAGTTGATATTCCTCGAGGCCGTGACAATTTGGCCTTTTTTGGCACCGCGATCAAACACACTCAAAGTGAGAGTCACAGAACCGGCGAGGGCATAATCAATTTTACCACGCGCAAACCCATTGGGGTTGCAGGTTGTGTTTCGCCATGGAATCTACCACTATACCTCTTTAGTTGGAAGGTAGCACCGGCTTTAGCTGCTGGAAACACGGTGGTTGCCAAGCCGAGTGAAGTAACACCCATGACTGCGTTCATGCTGTCCGAACTTTGTATCGAAGCAGGATTCCCACCGGGTGTGTTCAACATCGTACAAGGGTTGGGCGGGGAAGCCGGAAATGCCATAGTCTCACATCCGGATGTGCCGATGATTTCGTTTACCGGAGGAACCAGTACCGGAGAGCATATAGCACGCACCGCAGCACCTATGTTTAAGAAACTGAGCCTTGAACTTGGCGGAAAAAATCCGAACATCATCTTTGACGATTGCGATTTTGATAAAATGCTGAAAACAACCTTGAAATCGTCATTCGCGAATCAAGGTCAGATCTGCTTGTGTGGGTCTAGGATCTATGTGCAAAAAGGTATATATGAAAAGTTTAAAGCTGCTTTTGTTGAGAGGGTTTCTCAAATGAAAGTTGGGTTGCCGCACGAACAGAACGACTTAGGCGCTATCGTTTCGAAACCGCATTTTGAAAAAATTCAATCGTACATCCAACTGGCAAAAGAAGAAGGAGGAACGGTGCTTACCGGTGGTGAGACGGTAAATCCCGGAGGGGAATACAGCGAAGGGTGGTATTTGCGCCCAACTGTAATTGAAGGTTTGAATGAAACGTGTAGAACGAACCAAGAGGAGATTTTCGGTCCAGTTGTTACCATACAACCGTTCGAAGACCGAGAGGAAGCACTACGACTGGCCAATAGTACCGGCTACGGCTTGGCTTCAACCGTTTGGACCCAAAATTTAAACACCGCGCATTGGATGGCAGATCATATCAAGGCAGGTATCGTATGGGTTAATTGTTGGTTGTTGCGAGACTTAAGAACTCCATTTGGAGGGGTAAAAAACTCCGGGGTAGGTAGAGAAGGAGGATGGGAAGCTCTGCGCTTTTTCACCGAGGCCAAGAACATCTGTATAAAATTCTGACATCAGCCCGAGAACTTGGGTACAAGAAGCACTTAAAAACGATTACCTTCGTCACATGGAACACAACATGGTGTACAACACCGAGAATGAGGGGTTGAATATTTCGGAGTACGGACGATCCGTCCAAGAAATGGTTAAGCACATTTGCAATATTCCGGACCGAATCAAGCGAAACGAACTCGCCAAAACAATGATTCAGGTTATGATTAACCTAAATCCTTCCGTAAAAGAACTTGACAACTACGAGCAAAAGCTCTGGGATCACCTATATATTATTTCTGATTTTGAATTGGACGTGGATGGACCTTTTGAAAAGCCGGATCGCGAATCTGTGGAGCAAAAGCCGGATCCAATTCCGTACAAAGACGAACTTATTAAGTTCAGATTCTATGGCCGAAACCTTCAAACTATGGTTGAAGAGGCTGCCGAGATGGACGACCCGGAAATAAAGAAAGCATTTATCAATTACATCGCTTCGTTTATGGTGAATTCATCGCGAAACTGGAACGATGAAAACCTGGACAAAGCAACCGTGATCGACCACTTGAGCACGTTGTCTAAAGGTAACTTGCAGCTAACGGAAGACGATTTGGAAATCCACATCGATTCGTATCGTAGCCGCAACAAAAACAAAAACAAGAAGAATCCAAAGAATAAGCAGAACCGAAACAGAAACCGCAAGAGAAGATAATTCATGGGAACTTTCAAGATCACGGGGGGACATAAACTCAAAGGAGATTTAATCCCTCAGGGAGCGAAAAACGAAGCACTTCAAATTTTATCAGCCGTATTGCTCACACCCGAACGGGTTGTGATTAAAAACGTTCCGAACATTCGCGACGTAAATCGTTTGATGGAACTTTTGATTGGTCTTGGGGTTAAACGTGAACAACTTGGTCCGGAAGATTACGCATTTCAAGCGGATGAAATTGATTTAGACTATCTCAACTCACCTGAGTTTAGGAAAACAGCCAAGAGTATTCGCGGATCTGTAATGATTATTGGGCCGTTGTTGGCTCGTTTTGGTAAAGGATATATTCCAAGCCCGGGAGGTGATAAAATTGGCCGTCGGCGGTTGGATACTCACTTCATTGGAATGGAGAGTTTGGGTGCTACGTTTAAATTTCTTCGAGAAGATAATTTCTATCAAATTGAAGCGGAGCAGTTGGTTGGAACCGATATGTTGCTTCACGAAGCATCGGTAACCGGTACGGCAAACATTTTGATGGCTGCTACCATGGCCAAAGGCACCACCACGATTTACAACGCAGCCTGTGAACCATACGTTCAGCAGCTATCACGTATGTTAAATTCGATGGGTGCCAAGATCAGCGGAGTTGGTTCGAACTTACTCACAATTGAAGGCGTAGATTACTTGAGTGGATGCGAGCATACCTTGCTTCCGGACATGATCGAAATCGGTAGTTTTATCGCTTTGGCGGCTTTGACGGATTCAGACATTCGAATCAAGAATGCACGGGTTGACCAACTCGGAATTATACCTGAAACGTTCAGAAGACTGGGTGTTAACTTTAACATCGAAGGAGACGATATCCATGTGTTTGACAACGAAACCTACACCATTGAAAGCTTTATTGACGGATCAATGATGACTATCGCCGATGCACCATGGCCGGGACTTACGCCCGACTTGTTGTCGGTTATCCTGGTAATGTGTACTCAAGCAAATGGCAATGTGCTGATTCATCAAAAGATGTTTGAGTCGCGCCTATTCTTCGTAGATAGTCTGATCGATATGGGTGCACAAATCATTTTATGTGATCCACACCGTGCAACGGTAATGGGTCTGAATAGACGAATCAATCTAAAAGGCATACAAATGACTTCGCCGGATATTCGTGCCGGGGTTTCCTTGTTGATTGCCGCAATGAGTGCAGATGGTGAATCTACCATTCACAACATCGAACAAATTGACCGAGGATATCAGAACATCGAAGGGCGTTTGAATGCTATTGGTGCAGATATTCGTCGGATAGCCTAAGCTCATGAAACGCTTATTCATCGTAAGCGCAATTTTGGTTTTCTTGTCGGCAAACACAAAAACAGACAGCTTTGATTTTGGCAGGTTGAATGCCGAATTAGGACTCGAACAAAATTCAATCTCGTCGAAAGGTTTTGAACTTACGTTGGTCGAATTCTGGGCAAGTTGGTGTGCTCCGTGTCGAACGCAAAACCTTCAATTACAGGAGTTACTCGACAGTTTGCCTACAAATACGTTACAAGTAGTAGGTGTTTCACTGGATGCAGATTCACTGCGCTGGCGTAAAGCTATTCGCAATGATAAATTGACTTGGAATCATCAATATCGATTGGTTGATAGTTGGCAAAGTCCACTGGTTACGGGTTTGAAAATCAAGAAACTACCCTCTAACTTCTTGGTCAACCATAAGGGCGAGATTTTGTCTACGGATGTGACTGCAATGCGCATACAGCGTTACTTGAAGTAATTCTTCCTGATTATTTTATCGTCTTGAGTTATATTTGATAGTATCATTTGATACTATTTTGAGGCCTCCATACGAGTTAAACCAAACTATTCTTAAATACGTTGCTTCCATATCAGAGAAGATAGGGGAGGTGAACGCGTCTTTTATTGTGAAGGCCTCACCCGAACTTAGAAAACGAAATAACATAAAGACAATTCAATCATCGCTTCAGATTGAGGGTAATACGTTATCTGAACAGGAGATAACTGCGATCTTAGATGACAAAAGAGTGCTTGGACCAAAACAAGATATTCTTGAAGTTGAGAACGCTATTCGTGTGTATGACAGTTTGAACGATTTCAAGTTTGATTCAGTTCGGTCGTTTTTGCAAGCACATAAGATGTTAATGCAAGGTTTAGTGGAAACACCGGGTGCTTTTCGGAGAAAAGGAGTTGGTGTTATGAAAGTAAGCCAAATCAAACATGTTGCCCCTCCTGCTGGTAATGTAAAGTTTCTGATGAATGATTTGTTCCATTATCTTAAGCACGATGATGAACTCGCTTTAATAAAAAGTTGTGTTTTCCATTATGAAACGGAGTTTATACATCCATTTGACGACGGGAATGGAAGGATGGGAAGACTCTGGCAAACACTGATACTGATGTCCCACCAGCCGCTATTCCAACATGTCCCATTTGAAACACTAATCGCTAAAACTCAAGACGACTACTACAAAACACTATCTTTATGTGACAAAGCCGGAAAATCCGACGCCTTTATCGAGTATATGCTCAGTATACTGGATGAAGCTTTACGTGATTTATTAAGTGTATCACGACCAATAACCATGAATCAACAGCGCAGGTTAAGTCACTTTTGCTCGTTAAATAAAAGTCCATTTACGCGCAAGGATTACATACATGTTTTTAAGAACTTAAGTAGCGCTTCAGCTAGTCGGGATTTAAAAGCTGGGGTGGATTCCGGACTGTTTTCGAAATCAGGTGACAAAAATTCAACGCTTTATCGATTAAGTATTTAGTAAAGGGAATTACCGAAACTTGGTATAAATCACAACATCCCTAAACCTTCCACCATACAAAACCTTGTCTTTCAGGTGTGCTTCTTTCTCAAAACCAAGAGCTTGCATAATAGCGATAGCCCCTCGGTTTTCGGCAAACATCCAAGACTCTAAAGCATGCAGTTGGAGTTGGTCAAACCCAAATTCAACAATCTTTTCAGAAGCTTCTAATGCAAGTTTTTTGCCCCAATAGTGTGCCGACATCTCACCACCTATTTCAGCACGTAAATGATGGTGATCAATGCGGATAATACCACAAGTGCCAATCATTTCACCACTTCCCTTGTGTGCACCAGTCCAACCAATCGCTTCCATCTTAGTGAAGAGCTCATTCGTTTTATCTACCAATTCATTGGCTTCGGAAATAGATAACATTGGGTCCCTAGCGATGTAGCGATTTACATTCTCGTTCTGCCTCATATCCAAGATTGCTTGTGCATCAGAAACCTGTATTTGCCTAAGGTTTAGTCGGGGTGTTTCGAGGTTAGGGAAAGCACTAAATGCCTGTTCGTTCAGCTTCATAAGACCAAGTTAAATCAGAATTGTCAGTTGATTGAGGATTTGTGCCAAAGTGACACAATATGTGCGATAGTCTTCGCCTGTGTCAGGGTTTTGGCGAATGGCAAGTTTGTTGTTGTCTACGCATCGATTATTTGTTGAACAATGGCAAAGAAAAAAAAGGCACAAAAAGAAGAGCAGGCTCAAGTAAATGAGCAAGAACATGTGCAGGACCAAGAACAAGAGAATTCGGCCGATACGAAACAGGTGAGCTGGGAAGAAAAGGCAGCCGAGTTGAATGATAAATACCTACGATTGTATTCGGAGTTTGATAATTATCGAAAACGAACCATCAAGGAGAAGGCAGACATCATTAAGTCAGCTTCAAAAGATATCATTCAAGACTTGTTGCCGGTGGTAGACGATTTCGATCGAACTATGCAAGCACTTAACGATTCGAAAGACATGGATGCCTTTGCAGAAGGCGTGAAATTGGTGCAGCATAAATTCAAGAGCATTCTTGAAAAACAAGGATTGCAACATGTGGAGGCGAAGGGAGAGACATTTGACCCTGAATTACATGAAGCCGTGACAAAAATTCCGGCTCCGTCTGACGACCTGAAAGGTAAAGTTGTAGATGTAATTGAGAAAGGGTATCACCTCAATGAAAAAGTGCTGCGCTATGCCAAAGTTGTAGTAGGAGAATAATATGGCGAAACGAGATTATTACGAGGTACTGGGTGTATCAAAGTCGGCTACAGATCAAGAGCTGAAAAAGGCCTATCGAAAGCTAGCAATCAAATATCACCCGGATAAGAACCCGGACAACAAAGAAGCGGAAGAGAAGTTTAAGGAAGCGGCTGAAGCCTATGAGGTGTTGAGCAACGCGGATAAACGTGCGCGATACGATCGCTTTGGTCATCAAGGTGTGGGTGGAGCTGCTGGCGGAGGTGGATTTAGCGGACAAGGAATGTCCATGGACGATATCTTCAGCCAGTTTGGAGACATTTTCGGTGGAGGAGGTTCCCCATTTGAAAGCTTCTTTGGCGGAGGTAGACAGCGCACACGAAAAGCGGTGGGTTCCAACATTCGTATCAAACTCAAACTAACATTGGAAGACATCACCAATGGCGTTGAGAAGAAAATAAAATATACCAAGAAGGTTGTTGCAGATGGTGTGAAGTTCGACACGTGTAACACGTGTGGCGGACGTGGCCAAGTAACTCAGGTTACCAATACGTTCTTGGGTCAAATGCAATCCACTACAACTTGCCCGGCATGTGGCGGAAGTGGTAAGACTATTGGGAGCCGACCTGCAGGAGCCGACCACCAAGGACTTACGTCAAAAGAAGTAACTACAACACTCAACATACCAGCCGGTGTTGAGGATGGCATGCAACTTTCCGTCAATGGAAAAGGTAATGAGATTGCAGGAGGTATTCCGGGCGACCTAATTGTTTTGGTTGAGGTAGTTGCACACGAACACTTAAAGCGAGAAGGGAATAACATTATCTATAATTTATACATCGATTTCCCTACTGCCGTGTTAGGTGGAGATTTAGAAGTGCCAACTGTTTCAGGTAGAGTTCGTATCAAGATAGAACCGGGAACACAAGCCGGAAAGATTCTGAGACTGCGCAACAAAGGAGTACCGGATATCAACGGGTATGGGAGAGGTGATCAACTTGTTCAAGTAAACGTTTGGACACCTCAGAAAGTGTCAAACGAGGAAAAAGACATACTAAAAAAGCTGCGGGACTCGGATAACTTTAAGCCAAATCCCGACAAGAACGAGAAAGGCTTTTTTGATCGCATGCGCGAATACTTCAGCTAATGAATAAAGCTTTTCTACGCAAGCATTGGTCGAACATCCTATTGGTTGCTTTCATTGTCTTGTTGTTTATTCCGCAAACAGGTAAACCAATAAGAGTATTCTTTCACCGATTGTTATCGTTCTCCCCATCCGTGGAAGATTCGGACAGCAGAGAACGGGTAGACCTAGCTGGGTGGCTTATCAAAGATAGAAACGGAAAGATTGTATCTGTCGAGGGCTTTAAGGGTAAGAAAATACTTATCAATTACTGGGCAAGTTGGTGTCCGCCTTGTATCGCGGAAATGCCCGATTTGCAGTCTTTGTACAACGATTTTGGAGAGGATGTAGTGTTTCTATTTATCACAGGAGATGGGTCAGACCGAGTAAATAAATTTATGACCTCGCGAGACTTCGATTTTCCGGTTTACTACTATTTTACTCAAGTACCTTCTTTGTTGTCATCCAACAAACTACCTACAACCTATTTGATTGATGAAAATCAAGAGATAGTAATTGAAAAAGTTGGAGCAGCTAAATGGAATAGTGAGAAAGTAAGAGATCTACTTAGAACAGAATAGCCAGCAAAATGGCGATAGTAGCCATTTGAACAGCGAATATTAATCCGCCAAAAACCAAGCCTTTTTTCCCCGTTTTAAACACGGTTTTGAGTTTCACTTTAAGGCCAATTGCAGCCATGGCTGTGGCGAGGAAGAAACTACTCAGCCATTTAACCGATTTTAAAAAGTCTTCAGGTAACGAAACCAACGTAGTGAGTAAACTTACTACAATAAACAAGATCAGATACCAAGGGAGAATCTTTGCAGATCCGATATTCGACTCGCGTTTGAAACGATTACCAAACAATAATAGGGCAGGGGTAAGTAGTGCAACTCGACCGAGTTTAACCGTAACAGCGAGCTCACCAATGTTGTCGCTAATCGAAAATCCGGCTCCGGCCACATTCCCAACAGCATGAAGTGATGCGCCTAAAAAAACTGCCACGGAATTGCTGTCGTATACCAGCATGATAATTCCCGGGAGAACAACCATACCCAGCAAACCGTACAGGTTTACTACAGCCAGTGATATTCCAATGTCCGACTTTTCCTTCGTTATTTTGGGTGCAAGTGCGGCAATTGCAGAACTACCGCAAATGGCTGTTCCGAACCCAACAAGCCAGCCTGTGCTACCCGGACATTTTAGCCAAATGGCG
>CAJXLR010000018.1 GCA_913056425.1 uncultured Bacteroidota bacterium | reverse complement strand
GGCCGGCTCGGTCCGGCCGCCTCGGGCCGTTCGGCCGGTTCCCACACGACCTCGAGGGACGCCTTGGGCATCTTCAGGTGGGCGAGATGGTGGGAGAGCGAGGTGCACATGGTGACGGCGGCTTCCTCCCGAGCGGCTTGCAGATCGAGGCCGATGGCGCCAGCAAAGATGACATCATTGCACAAGTAGAGAAATGCCCATCCGGTGCACTCTCAATCAAAACTCGATAAACTCCTTATGTAGTTGTTCGTCCTCCCATCGTAGCACTAAAAATAATAGATTTGGAGCATGTCCGAAGACGAGGTAGTGATCCGATTTGTGGAGAGTCATCGTAAGCTTTCAGACGTCATTGACCAATTGGATGCCGAAGATTTTGAAAAACGACTATCGAATCGATGGTCAGCAGGACAGCATTTTCTCCATGTTTCAAAGTGGGCAAGTCTGTTCCGACGAAGATTTCGTTTGCCTTTTTTATTCCGAGTTATAATTAGCATAATTCCACTCAAACGAGAATTGAACTTTACCGCAGTTTCTAAGCGCTACGAAAAAGCACTGAGCAAAGGAGTTAAACACCCTTTTTTAACCAGCCCTCAAGTCTTACATCAACGGAACAAACATGAATACATCAAGCGCTACAGAAGGCGAATAAAGCGCATTGCGCGCAAGTTCAATTACATACCTATCCGCTGGCAGCGATGGTACAAATTGTGGCACCCTCATTTAGGCTTGGTGTCGTATCGAGAGTTCATGATTGCCTCCACCTACCATGTAGAACACCATATCGACATAATTCAGCGTGAACTGGGATATGAAATTTATGACGGACTAAAGGAATAGGACTTTTGGACGTTGAAACGTCTTAAGCGTTCTTTGCGCCAATGGCAAGTTCCAAACGAAAAACTGTAGGTTTAGCATTGAGCGGAGGGGTAGCACTCGGAGGAGCCCACATTGGTGTGCTAAAAGCACTTCGAGAGCATGATGTTACGATTGATTACATCAGCGGAACGAGTGTTGGGGCGTTGGTAGGTAGCTTATACGCTTTTAATCAAGATATTGACGAAGTAGAGCGCGTAGCCAAGGCCTTATCGTGGAGAGACATATCAACCTTCTCTGTTTCCACATTTGCTTTGTTTTCAAATCGCAAGATGAAAAACTTGCTCAAAAAACACATAGGCGATGCACAGTTCCAAGATGCAAAAATTCCATTGTCAATTATAGCAACTGACATAAGTTCGGGGAGCAAGGTGGTGATTGAGAAAGGCTCTGTCGCAGATGCAGTTTTAGCGAGCACCTGTATACCAGGAATATTTAAACCAATCCAACTAAATGGCGGGTTATTGGTTGATGGTGGGATTGTTGAGAATTTGCCCATCAGCCCGCTACGTAGCAAGGGTGCCGATATAATTATCGCAGTGGATCTAAACGCCAAGCGTGGGATTCAAAAGCCCACCAACATTATGGATGTTTTGATCAACAGTTTTCACTTCACGTTGTCGAACGCGTCACGCAAGATGCACGATGAAGCCGATATTCTAGTCGCACCTAATTTAGCTGAGTTTAATCTTATTAAGACCGATCAAACTCCCCAATTGATTGAAGTTGGCTACAAAGAAGCAAACCGAGTTCTAAGTGAACTAACCAAATTATTTTAAGTCTAGCTTAATTCATGGAACGCCCCTGACGGCGGCGCAGTGAATACATGACGAGTGCCACTACAAATGCGCCAAACAGGATATAAACACGTGTGCCCATTCCGTTTTTCTGAAACTCAATAAAAGCCTCTACTAGAGCGACTGCTCCTACAATCATCCAAACGATTTGTATGATGCGATTAATTCTCTTCATTTATATCATCTAGGTCTGTATCGATTGAACCCGGTCCTGCGGGTCTGAGTATACGGTACTTGGTAAAATTCTCATTGCTCTCGAAACCATCGCCTCGCAGTGTTTCTCCGTTGCGAATAATACGCACAAATTTATTGGTATAGATTTTCTTTTTCTTTTGGTCCCAAAAGAGCTCTTCGCTTTTCAACTCCTCTCCTTCTTTGTTTACTACCCTTACCGAGTCTGTAAGCTTGATAAGCTTCTTTGACTCGTAATTAATACCATAAGCTGCAGATAGGCGACTGTCCTCGGTTCCATCCGGCTTGAAAAACTTAGCCAGCAAACCTTCTGGCATCTCGGTGTAAGGCTCATCTCGCTCCGGGTATCGAATCATTACGGGGGCGTTGATAGTCGCACGAAGTACTGCACTATCGGTATAGTTTATAGTTACATTTTCTACGCGCTCAACGCTCAAGTCTTCGGCCTGCTCCAAGTATTCTTGATAGTTCTTCTTGTCTTCGGCCTTACGACATTGCACAAAAAAGCCGGTGATTAGCATCAATATAAAAAGCTTAGACCACCGGCTTTGCAATTTCATTATTCGGTTATTTACGGAATCTAACCGTTGTTGAAATTCCAAGACATGGAACTGTGTAAGTTCCACCTTCCGCTACCGGGAAGCTCTTGAAGAATGCTTCTTCGCTCTTCACAAATGAAGCTGCGTATGAATTCATCAACTTATTTGCTTGTTCCGTAACACTTGGGTCAACCGTTTTTGCTTTCAAGGCTCTATCGTATGCCGCCCAGTATACACTTAACCCATCAATTCCATCACTAGAACATGCACCTCTACTTTTTGCATAGCAACCTGCGATAATCAAGTGAGCTGCACCGTTATTTGGGTTGATGGCTACTGCTTTCTGAGCATAATTCTTCGCGTTTGAAACTTTTCCTGCAGCATACTCAATTGCCGCCATTCTTTGATACAACTGCTCACGCTCTGTAGAGTCTGCAATACCATCTACCCCTTTTACGTACCATTCAATCGCTTTGTCGTTTTGCTCTTTCGCTTGGTAAGTCTTACCAATTACGACCGCGGACTCAGACGATGGCTCTAGCTCGTAAAGTTTAATGGCTACATCCAACGCGTAATCAGAGCTGTTACATTTTGCAGACTCTAACAAACCACTAACCTTCTTAAGTAAGGAAATATCGTTTGGCGCAGCATCGGTCTGAGCTTTGAAGAACTCTTCGATTTTCTCACATGTGAAGTACGGTCTCATCATCTTCGTAAGCGATGTATCAACAATATTCCACTTCTTAATCTCCTTTGGTTTAGTTTGATTCTTGATGTTATACGTTGTGATGTCCTGCAACTGGAAGTATAAATCGTATAGCGAATCCAATGTGTAACGTTTGTACTTGTGCTCAGAAATGGCTGCTTGCATATAGTACACCGCCGTTTTATAATTTGTTGAGTTACCTAACTTCTCGACACTCATTGCATAAAGCTTCATGGCAGAGTCTCTCAAGTCTGGACGAAGCTTGTACATATCAACGGCTTGCTTCGCACGTACGTCCCATTCTCCTCCCCAGTGTTTGATACGTTTGTCGTATGTCAATAAGATGGTATCAATTAATCCATCTTTTCGCGCATTGAAAGCCGCGGTATCGGTTTTTTGTAAATGCACCAGATAGTTTTTGGCGATAAACGCTCCGTTGAATGTAATTCGTTTACTTGCACAAGGTGCGTTGTTAAATAGGTAAACCCAGTAATCGTAAGCTTGAACGTAATCTTTCTGCTTAAAGTACTGGTTAAACATCCCAAGATTCTTTTGTCCCAGTGCACTATCCAATCCATATTTCGGACCGCAATCTTTTTGTGCGAATGCACTTGCAGAACCAATCAAGGCAAAGGCTGCAATCAGGATCAACTTTGTAACTTTCAATTTCATCTTCATATCTCTGTTTTTACTTTTCTTATCTGTACTTGCGTTTGTTAAACCACTTGTCGTTAAACGTTAAACCAAGTTTGATGCCAAGAATGTTTTCTTGAATCATTCCGGGATCAGTTGAACCTCTCATGGTATACTCCGCCCCAACGTTGATTCTCGAAACAAAGCTCTTCTTCACTCCCTCGGTTCGGTAGAATCGAGTTAGTGGCAAACCTAAGCCCAAACTGAGTTTTGTTTCCATTACCTTTTGGTTAACAACACCGGTATATAGGTTGCGTTGCTGGACGCCATAATATATCCGTGTTCTTGCCAGATAATCCTTAGCTCGTTCTGAGAAGGAAGTCATCTGGGTTTTTCTTTCACTTTTTAATTGCCAGTAACCTCCGATGGTAAACGACTGTGCATCAAAAAAGTTCGCACTGGATTCTCGAGACACCTCGGACCACGCCTGATGGTTGTACTCAATACCAATTAGCCAAATATCTTTCTTCCCCACACTTAGGGAGGCTCTGTACTCCATTGGAAGTGACTGTTCGTAACCACCATCTTCTCGTCGCGACAACGTATCTATGAAATAGTTACCTGCGGCATTGTAAGTGGTCACAATCTCATCGCGACCGACATTGGCGTTTGTGAGTGGACTTCCGTTTACTCCAATGCGAAAGAATCTTCCGGTCGAATCTTGTCTACCATACTGTACACCTACAGTGTACTTTACTCCAGAGAAGTAATCCGTATAGATCTTGCGAACACTAAATAGATTCTTGTTATCCGGGAACTGCTTGTCTTCTGAAGTTTCGATACTGCCGGACAGAAATCCTGCACGAAGGCCAATGGACAATCCTTTAATAGGTTGATACCCCAAACCAAAACTAAACTGATTTATTCCACCATTTCCTGCAAAAACATTCCGAACATCATTCCCGTGCTCCTCCGTTTCATTAATGATGAGGTAGTTCAAATCGGTGTAACGAGTTAAACCTGCGCCAAAGCCAAGATTGTGTTTCAACGAAATTGGAAATGCCAAGGCCAAGCCTCCAAAATCTCCGTCTCTATCTGTTCTGCGCTTAGTGGCCGATTCTTGCTCAATAAAATTGAAGTAGCTTCCGGTTTGCAAGCTTGTATACTTCAGACTGGCCAAACTCGCCGGATTAACTAAGGTAAAATCACCTTCGTCTGCCAAACTGGAAGATAAGCCACCCATCAACTGGTGTTGGGTAAAACCCTCAGATTGAAGCAAACCGAGAGTCCCCAACGTGTAAGGAGAACTTTGGCCATAACCGCTCATTCCGCCAACGACTATCGCGATGGTCAAAGAGGTTAATCTGAATAAGGCCTTAGGAGTTATATTTAAGGATTTTGTGAAGCCCAATGAGCACCAAATTTTGGTTCGCGAATATCTTCTTTTTAACATGATTGACAAAATATCTGGCATCTCCTCCAGTGAGAATGGTTTTTAGCTCTGGAAACATGGCTTCATATCTTGAAATTCGGCCTTCTATCTCCTCAGTAATTCCCAGTATGACGCCAGTAGACAAACTGGTGGTTGTATCGTAACCATATGGATGATTAACCTCGCGATGGTCCACTAGAGGCAGAGCTGCGGTAAACTCGTGCATCGCCCTATATCTCAACTCTATTCCGGGGCTGATGCTCCCACCCAAATACTGATCATCAGCGGTTAGTATATCGTAGGTGATACACGTCCCGACATCAATCGAGAGTAACGGCCCTTGAGGATGCAAGAACCTGGCACCTACACATGCAGCAACACGATCTTTACCGAGCGTTTCAGGAGTTTTATATGCGATCTGGATTGGCAAAGGGAGCTTGTGATCTAGGACGATCACAGGAAATCGGTCGGACCAAAATGCCCCTACCTCCTGAACATTGTCTCGTGTTGAGCTCACAATCATTCGCTCGATGTCGTAAGATTTCAACTTGAGTGAGAGGTCGTCAAATGCATCGTCCGCTCGAAGCACCTTGTGGATCCCATTATTCTCAAAAAGCGCCGCTTTCACAGAGGTATTCCCAATATCAACTACTAAGTCCATTCGATTTTCTTTTCGTTATGTGTGATTGCCATTTGTTTACCGCCCTCATCTCGTAAAATCAGCTTCCCTTCGGCATCTACATCAATTACTTTATGGTCTTTACCACCCACTTGAACTGTTTCATCCAGTTTGTACAGTTGTGATACGTATAGTTTTCTGATTTGTTGCAAATGTGTTTGGTTAAGCATCAGGTTAATATACTTTTCGACGTACTCCAGACAATCCGTTATAAACTCATTAATATCAGAGGTGTTGCCGGAAACCGAAGCAATGGATGTTGCGCGCGACATTTCTCCAAATTCATTTTGGTTAACATTAACTCCAACCCCAACAATTGAATTCACGTAAGCTCCGAAGGTATTTTCAATTAGAATTCCTGCAACCTTTTTACCGCCTACCATAATATCGTTTGGCCATTTTACTTCTACCTGTTGCCCAATAAGTTTCTTTTGGACCGCGGCACGAACGCCCAGCGAAACGGCAAAATTCAACAGAAAAATATTTTCTCGGACGTCCTGAGGTAAGCGTATAAAAACAGAGAACATTGCATTCTTTCCCGACTCACTAATCCATTGGTTGCGCCCTTGGCCCCTTCCCTTTGTTTGATATTCTGCCACGACGGTAAAACCAGAATCCAGCTTTGAATTTTCACGTACTATTTGTTTAAGCTCATCATTGGTTGACCCAACACGGTGCTTTTTAATAATAACATGACCGAGGTGAACGGTTTGCGGACGGGGATTGACCAATTTTTACCGATTTTTGCGGGCAAATTACGAAATAATAGCCCTGTATGGCCAATCAACCCAACGGAGTAGACAAGTTAGCTGAAATTGCAATTCATGGATTGCTGGAAAAAAAGGCTCATAACATCGTTAAAATCGACTTACGAGAGCTTACCTCCTCGGTCACAGACATCATGCTCATTTGCCATGGTGATAGCGACCGACAGGTAACTGCTATAGCAGACTCGGTTGTAGATGAAGTAAAAAAGGCGTTGGGAGAAAATCCATTTAGCAAAGAAGGCTACCAAATGGGAGAATGGGTGTTAATCGACTATGTAAACGTCGTTGTCCACGTGTTCAAGCGGGACATCCGAGAATACTACTCAATTGAAGACTTGTGGGCAGACGGAAAAACACAAGTTATCACAGAGGATTAGCGATGGGTTTAATGCCAATTGTAAAATTAACAATCACTTAGCAAATCAGCTTCGAATCAAGGCGTTCAATGCCTATTTTTGCACCCGAAATGCGTGGTCTACTCGTTACAGTCGCAACCTTAATTATGAGCCAAGTCTCGGCTCAATCATCCTTTTCTGAAAAGGTCACAAGTGCATCCAATGTTCGTCTTAATGTGAGCAATGTTGGCACATTTGGCAATGCTTTCCGAGGGTATCGTGATGGCAGTGGAAACCAAAGTTGTGAATTCCCTGCAGGTTCTGGTGTTGAACATCTGTTTGAAGGCGGAATTTGGGTTGGTGGCTTAATTGATGGGTCATTGGTTGCCGTGTCGACCTCAGCCTATGACGCCCCAAGTGGATACGCAACCGGTAGAGGTGGTTTTGAGTTTACGGCACCACCGGGTGCAGGAATGGAAGAGCGCTCGAGCTTATTCGACAGTCCGTTCTTCTCGCCCGAAGCCGTTTCGCACCAAGACTATGTTGCTGAATTCAGCGACTCGAACTTGCTCGTACCAGGAACCAACATCCCTATAAACAGTCACACCCAACCGTTGAACTTAGGTGTCCGAATGGAGACATACAATTGGAATTACTCATTCAGTGACTTCTTTGTTATTCTCAACTTTGAAGTAACGAACTACAGTCCGAGTGCGATTGACAGTGTCTACTTTGGTTTGTGGACGAACACAGTTGTGCGAAACACGAATGTAACTCCAGCCGGCAGTGGCGGTTCTGCTTTTTACAACAAAGGGGGGAATGGCTACCTCGACTCACTTTACATGGCTTACTGTTACGACCATTCGGGTGATTTAGGATTTACCGAAAGCTATGTAGGGCAGAAATTCCTTGGTGCAGAGGATAAAACAGGATTTAAACATCCTCAAATAACCCCCGGTTTTGAGTCTCATTACAATGCATGGGAGTTTAACAACACTACCAATGCTGTTTTCTTTTTACCCAATACCGAAGCAGCCCGATACACAAAAATGACGGATGGTTTGAACCAGCATCAATGTTGGGATAAAAACTCAAGCCAGAATGGGAATTGTGGGTCTAAGAGTTTCAAAGAGCAACTGAATGAAGCCGGAAATCGAGCTGATTTGCTTTCTGTAGGTCCTTTCAAAACCTTAGCTCCGGGAGAAAGCTTTACAGTCTCTTATGCTTTTGTTCTTGCTCAAAAACTAGAAGATGGCAATCCAAACAGCGACAACAACCTAGTTCAGCAGACCGTTTTGCGAGACAATGCGGACTGGGCACAGGTTGCATTTAATGGTGAAGATAAAAACTTCAACGGTACACTGGACGCAGGAGAAGACGCAGATGGTGATGGTGAGATCACTCGTTTCATCCTACCGGCTCCACCGAACATTCCACGAACTAAAATCGTCACCAAGCAAAATAGTATTGACATATACTGGAGCGACAACGCAGAGTCAAGCATTGACCCGATAACGCTTGAGGAAGACTTTGAAGGATATCGGATTTACATGACCCAACTTGGGTTTGATGTAATCAAAGTTCCAAATCTAGCAAATGATTTAAAGCGCATTGCAGATTGGGATATGGCAGGCAATGGCCTTTTCAACGAGACAGGCTTTGAATCAATTCGTTTGGCGCAGCCTCAAACGTTTGAGGGTGACTCCATAACATATCACTACAAATACACCATCGATAACATCCAGAATGGATGGCAATATGCTATATCGGTATCGGCGTATGATCGAGGAAACGAAAACAGCAATCTGGAATCACTTGAAAGTAGTTTGCTCTCAAATAACTTCAGAGCTTTTGCCGGTAAACCGGTAAACCAAAACTTGGAAACCAACGCCCCATTCGTTTATCCGAATCCGTACTATTCAGGAGCAGCATGGGAAGGTCAAAGTAATTTCCAGGAGCAAAGCAGAAAATTATACTTTGCCAACCTACCGGAACATTGTACCATTCGGATCTTTACAGTAGCTGGGGATTTTATTGATGTCATAGAACACGATCAAGAATACAACGGCTCCGATATTCGGTGGTATGAAACGTTTGGTGCGGAGGATAATGAAAATAATGTCTTTAGCGGTGGCGAACACGCATGGGATTTACTCTCAGCCGAATCGCAGATCATTGCTCGAGGACTATATGTTTTCACGGTTGAAGATCGAGATACCGGGAAGATGTACAAAGGAAAATTTGCAGTATTAAAATAGTAAAACATAATAGTTCAAACATGAAAACTCGCTTAACTCTGTTGCTAATTGGCTTATTCGGACTAATGTCCACTTCTGCTTCCGGGCAGTACCCAAAGATTTCAATCAAACAATTACAAGAAGTGTCTCAATCAAAGCTTGCTGCTTGTAACGATTCATCCGCATATTTCGGTGACACCGTTACCGTAGTAGGTGTGGTGGTGCAAGATGCAAACTTGATTGATGTGCCGTCAAGTTCCGTACAAGGTGGTTTCCGACCATTTGTTCACGTAATCGACACAGCTGACAATGGCAAAAGTGGAGATTTCAAAGGACTACAAGTAATGGGTGTTTACAGCGATGCAGGAGGAAACTCGCTTCCAGTGTCAGACGTATACAACTTGTACGCAGGTATGGTAGTTGAATTCACAGGTGTAGTTGGACGTTACCAAGGAGAAACCCAGCTTAATATCCTGAACAACTCTTCAATTAACGTGCTTGGCAACCAGACTGCACCGAAACCTTTAGTAATAAGCTTGGGATTGTTAAACGACAATACACGAACCAACAAATTAGAAACTGGTGAGGAATATGAAGACTCTTACGTTGAGATTCAAGATGTCACCGTTTCTGCCGTTTATAACTTCAGCGGTAACCGTGTAAGTTTTGACATTACAGACAAGGACGGCAACGTAATGAACGTATCCGATAGATTCTTTGCACAAAAGACATCTTCTTACACTACTACTCGTTCGAGTGCTCCTGTAAAACAAGGTTCTTTCGACCCTCCAGTTGTTGGAACTAAGTTCGACTATATCCGTGGAATCATCATGCACTCTGAAAACGGGTGTACGGGTAGTAGCGGACGTGGATATGAGATTAACCCAACTCGCGATAGTGACTACAAAATCGGGAAAACTCCTCCAAACATTTCTGGTGTAACTCGCATGCCGGTTGTACCATCTGATGCAGATAAGGCAACAATTTCTGCTAAAATTATTGACTTCGACGGGACCATTGCATCTACAAAATTGTTCTACAGCACCAACTTAACAGATGCTTATGACGCGTTCACAGAAGTTGCGATGACCTTGAAGATGGGAACAACGGATACATATGAAGCTGAAATCCCAGCTCAAACAGAAGGTTCTATTGTGCGCTATTATATCTATGCAACAGACGATATCGCTCAGGAAAGCTACATGCCTTTCTCTGCCAACGCATCTAACAATCCTAACTTCATGTTCTACACCGTGCGCAACGGTGGTTTGAGCATTTCTGATATTCAACGTGTATTGAATGTAGCAAACGATGCTTCTCCATTTGAGGGACAAGAAGTTACTGTAACGGGGGTAGTTACGGCAAGTGCAAAAGCATATGATCTAGAGCAGATTTACATCCAAGATCCAACTGCAGACAAGTGGGCAGGAATTAAATGTCAAGGTAACTCTGACTTAATTCAGCTGTTCAGAGGCCAAGAAGTTACCGTAACAGGAACTGTTGCTGAAAACTTTGGTTATACCGTTTTGAATGTAACTGACGTAAAGAAAACGGGTGAGGTAAAAACAGTAGACGTTGTAACGCTAGACCCATCTGATAGTGCATTTTACTTCAGCAAAGAAGCAGAAGCTTACGAAGGCATGTTAGTTGGAATGACCAATCCAGCAGGTGGTAAAATCTATATCTCTAATGGCCGATTGAATGGTTTCGGAGAGTATATGATTTCTACCGATGAAGATGCGAGCTACGGTAAGTCTCGTCGTGTTCAAGCCGGTATCCAAAACAACAACAATGCCAGCAGCTTGTGGGTATCTATCGTATCTGACACTACTTTAAAAGATGTTGATGGAACCATGAACGTGGCGCCGATTAAAGCTGAAAAAGGTATGTCGTTCGATACTATTGTTGGAATCATGTTCTACGGATTTGGCAACTACAACTTAATTCCTCGCAACGATGATGACTTCATTGGTTCTAGCGTGAACTTACCAGATACAGATTACCCTGAGATTGTGTCGGTTCGGAATGTAGTTAAACAGAATGGTATCACATTATATCCAAACCCTGCTCAAAACGAAATCAATTTCAAGGTTGATGGAAGCATTCGACCGGATGCTATTCAAATCATGGATTTGAACGGGAAGGTAGTTATGTCAAGCACTTTGAATCTCATGGGTTCAGTAGATATCTCAACACTTACAGATGGCATGTACATCGTAAACTGCTTTGAGAAAGGTGCATCTGTAGCGAGCTTCCGCGTAATCAAGCACTAAGTTGAAACGATTTTCAAAGACATTTAAAATTACCACTATGAGTGTATTCGCACTCATAGTGGTTTTTTCTGTTTTATTAGCCGGCTGTAAAGAGGATAACCCAATCCAAAATCTTCCGCCGGACACACAGCTGTCTATTGAAAAAATTAATTTAACCGGTGAGAACCGCCTTAATTCAAGTGTGTATCTCACATGGTTTGGAACCGATAAAGATGGCTACGTAACCGGATATGAATATTCAATTAATGAAGCCGATTGGTTCTATACAGAGTCCAGAGACTCAACATTTAAATTTCCAATTGAGCCTGGAGAAGACACTACAGATATTGAGTTCTTTATCCGTGCAATTGACAATGATGGAAATTTAGATCAGACTCCAGCTCATTTAACTATTCCACTTCGCAACTCGGCTCCTGAGGTAAGCTTTATTGAAGAAAGCTTTCCAACTGACACCGCGTTCAGCGTGGTTACATTTCGTTGGAAATTCTCTGACCCCGACGGTGATCAAACTGTTGTAAAGGCTTCGTTGAAAGTTAACGATGGACCGTGGGTTGAAATTGACCGGAGCAAGTTTATGATTAGTGTTCAACCACAAGATCCTAAAAATATTGGAACGGTAGACGCTAACATTTTTTACAACACGGATATTGGAAGTGCGGCTGGGACCATCGAAGGGTTACAGACGGATGCCGACAATATTTTCTATTTGAAGGTAGAAGACTTTGCAGGTACCGAAAGTGCAGTAGACACGTCTGCTGCTGTTTTCGTCAAGGCTCAGAAGTCTGACTTGCTTTTAATTAGTGGACAACCTCCTCAACAAAATGCGGCTTACCGCACGCTAGTTTCGAATAGCTATGGCCAAATTGATGCGGTTGACTTTGCCGCCGACAACGGTCAGTATCAACCAAAGTTCTGGAATCCTACATTCTCTTTGCTCACCGAGCAATACGACAAATTAGTATTCAACTGTGACCAAAGTTTGTTTAGCAATCCTATCACAGGTCAATCTGCTTTACTTCTCGAATTTGCAGCTCCTGTGTTGCAGAATTACACCAACAAGGGAGGTAAGTCTTTTGTAATAACCAGTTTCCCTGCCGGGTTTGACCCCTCAGAGCTACGCGGCGCACTGCCTATCGACAGCCTTTCTACCACCAGTGGGCAAGCTGTAATTAACAACGACTCAAGTGTTGTGAGTACCGAAACCGGTTGGCCAACCATCCAACCGCGAAGTCTAATTCTCGGTGCAGATCCGTTTCTACCAAGTATAGATGGTGAGGTTTTGTATACCGCACAGATTTCTACTTTCGGAGCGTGGGAAGGGCCGAATATCGTTGGCGCTATTCGTCGTCAAAACGGCAACATAAATCAAGTATTCTTTAGTGTAGAGCTCTATCGGTTTGATAAAGATCCAGTTGCACTAGACAATCTATTTGACAAAGTATTAAACGACGCATTCAATTGGTAAGACATTTCCTTATATCAACCCTCTGCTTATTTGTTTCAGTGACCGGTGCTTTGGGTCAAGACAAAGGATACATTAAAGGAAAAGTTTACGATGCGTCTTCTAAGGCGGGTTTACCTGCTGCCACTGTATACTTGATTGGAACGTACTATGGGGCCACATCTACGGAAGATGGCACATATTTAGTAACCGACATTAAACCGGGAGACTATACCGTTAAGGTTCAATATGTTGGATATGCCGATAAAGTTTTTACCGGGATTCGAGTTTTGGCCGGAGAAACTGTAACACTAGATGTGCCGATGAATTTGCTCGGGAACACCTTCAAACCGGTGGAGATCGTAGGTAAGCGTAGAATCATTGATTTGGATGATGGAGATGCAACGGTTACCGTGACCAGTAAAGAAATTGATAAAATGAACGTGCGTGACGTTCAAGAAGTTGTGGCCATGCAAGCCGGGGTTTCTAAAACTGCCGATGGTCTTCAAATTCGTGGTGCACGTGTATATGAAACGTTGTACTTGGTAGACAATGTGACTGCCCAAGATCCATTAGCCGGTACCGGATTTGGTGTCCAAGTTGCCAGTGGTTCCATTGGTGAAATGGAACTAACAACAGGAGGTTCAGGAGCAGAATACGGAGATGGATCAGCTGGTGTCATCTCAACGACCATCAAGGAAGGTGGAGAAGAACTTCAGATTGCCGGAAGTTGGCAAAGCGACCATGCCGGATTCTATAATGGAGCGGCACAATGGAATACAGACATTGCCGATATGAATATCGCTGGACCTGTTCCAGGGACAAAAAAGAAGCTCACGTTTTTTACCAACGTAACCATGAGGCTCACGGACACCTATTTTGGAGCAACGGCAAATCAGCTTCACAGTAGTCTGTTTACAAACGATTCGTTCTGGGCCCCCAGACAGGATAATCAGTTTACAAATACCGTGAAGTTTGGTTACCAACTGAAGCGAGGAACTAAACTTACCATATCCAATCAGCACTCATCAAGCATCAATCAGAATACTCGAACACTACAGATTGTTGGGTTTGATGCAATCTTGGCACCTGGCTTTCAGTTCAACAGAAGTCTAAACTTAGACAATGCGACAACGTATACGCACAGTGCGAATCTTACGGCATTGAACTTAAAACACACGCTGAACAAGAAAACCATTATGCGACTTACCCTTGGTCGCCTATTTACAAACTTGAGAGCAGACGCCAATGGTAGACCTTTTAGAACTGCCACTGTAGACCAACTCTACGACGAATACTCGATTGTAACAGACCCGGTAGAAGTTTTTAATCCCGGTGGAAACATTCAATTTGTTTTACCCGGTCCCGGTTTGGTAAACAATGGTGGGATATCTGGAACTTGGCACGATCACTTTGCAGAAGAATACACGATCAAGCTCAACTTCAAGTACTTGCCGGCGAATAAAGTGAATCAATTCACTTTTGGTTGGGAGCAGAAGTTTAACCACTATCAGTGGGTAGATGTAAGTAGACCGTGGGTAGGTGCTCCTATTCAAATTGACGACACAACCTCAACGCCATCTATTTCTATAGGCTCCAGTAACGATATTTGGTCTGTTCGTCCAAATAACGGTGGTTTTTATGCATCAGATAAAATCACGTATAAGGGTATTGTTGCCAACCTAGGTATGCGACTTAATTATTGGGCTCCAGGAAGATTTGCAGATGACGCTGTTGCAAATGATAATGCACCTGTCATTGATCAAATTCGTGAGGACTACATCAAGAACACATTTGGCTTATTTGGGCTTCGATATAAGGTTCGACTGCTCCCTAAAGTGAATGTTAGTTTCCCGGTGACGAGTAACAACTCACTGTATTTCAACTACTCACACTC
>CAJXLR010000017.1 GCA_913056425.1 uncultured Bacteroidota bacterium | reverse complement strand
CAATGTATTGGTTAAGGAATTCAGCGAAGACTTTAGTACACGTGAGAATGGCGGCCGGTTAAATTGGATAAAGAGTGTAGGCGGAGGTGTACCAACAGCGTTTAAAGAAGCTGCGTATGCGCTCAAAGACGGGGAGTTTTCAGAACCTGTGAAAACGGAGCTAGGTTGGCACATCATCAAGCGGTTGGAGGAGAAACCATTGCCAACATTGGACGAAGCTAAGGAAGCAATTAAGTTTAAGATAGGACGCGACTCAAGAAGCCAGTTGAACAAGGAAGCGGTTTTAGTTCGCATCAAAGAGGAAAACGGTTTTGAGGTAAATGAGAAGTCTTGGAACGACTACCTGGCTTTGTTGAACGACACCAGCATGTTGTACAACTGGATACCAGGCGACGACCTTATGTCAAGCCAAGAAATCTTCCGCATCGGTAATAAAATTTACACCTATGCCGACTTCTCTGAATATGCTCGTACAGCTATCGCACGAAAGAAAGACCAAGATGTTTTAGCGTTCGCCAAAAAGCAATTTGAAGATTTCTCGACCACCAAGAATTTTGAATACGAACAGTCGATTCTGGAATCTAAGTACGATGATTTCAAGTATCTGATGCAGGAATATCGCGATGGAATTCTTCTTTTCGAGTTAACCAATAAGATGGTCTGGAAAAAGGCTTCTGAAGATACAGCGGGGTTGAGAGCCTATTTTAATGAGCATCGAGATTCGTACCACTGGGGTGAGCGCATTGTCACAAAGGCATATGCGTGCTCGAATAAGAAGGCAGCTAAGAAGGTTAAAAAGATGATTAAAAAAGGGAAGTCCGACAAGGACATCATTACGGCAGTTAATGCGAATGATGCCCTGGCTTTAAATCTCAATTACAAAACCTACGAGAAAGGCCAAGTTGAACAAATCGATAAGTTGGATTGGACCAAGTCGATGCACAAGTTCAAAGACGCTGAAACCGGTCACACAGTATATCTGAAGATTGACAGTACGCTGAGTCCAGGTCCGAAAGAATTGAACGAGACACTGGGACCTGTAACATCAGACTACCAGAATTACCTTGAAGGTCAATGGATAGATTCGTTGAAAGAGCGATATACAGTTGAAATTTTCGAGGGAAGTTTAAACCAGTTATTCGCCGATAGAAAATAGTTTGCGTCTCACTCTACAAATAGCCATTACCCTGTTGGTGTTATCTGCGTGCTCAGATAAGCCAAGTGACAATCAACAGGATATTGTTGCTAAAGTTGGGGAGAAAGTGCTCACCGAATCTGAGATAATCCGTCAGTACCACAAGACAGAAATGTCTATGGATAGTGCAAGTTTTGTGAAGGATTACAAGGCGGAGTGGATTCGCGAACAAGTCCTGCTTGAAAAAGCGCACAACATGCTTACCGAGCAAGAACGAGACAAGTCGGAATTGGTTTCGCAGTACTACAATGACTTGCTCATATATGAATTGGAAAAGAAGTTCCTAGAGCAAGAGTTGGACACTGCCGTTAGTGAAGAAGCGTTAAGAGCCTATTACGACAACAATCTGAAGAATTTTGAGCTCAAGGAAAACATTGTTCGTCTTCGTTTTTTTAGCCTACCCGCCGATCTACCTAATCAGAAAAAGCTTTGGAACAAGTTTAAGACGGGAGAAAAGAAGTATCTCGAAACCCTCGAGCGTTTGTGCGATTTGAGTGAAACAAACTATTTCTATAACGATTCATTGTGGTTGTCGTTCAACGATCTGCTGAAAGAAGTACCTATTACGACCTACAATCAGGAGAGTTACTTAAATAATCACCGTTTTATACGTTTGGAAGAAAAAGACTATTCGTACTTCGTTGAAATATTAGATTTCAGGATTCGAAACAGTACCTCTCCATACGAATTTGAGAAACCACGCATAAAAAACATATTGTTGCACAAAAGAAAGGTTGAGTTGTTGCAACAAATCGAGGATGAAATCGTAGAAGAAGCATACCGCGACCTTAAAGTGAAGACGTATTGAAAAAGATATTCTACATCATAGTAACCTTACTAATTGGTATTGCCGGCAGTTCACAAGCTCAGGAAGTTGGTGTTCTAGATGAGGTAATTGCAGTTGTAGGGGAAAACATTGTTCTAAAATCGGACCTAGATCGGTCGTACTATCAGATGCGACTCCAATACCCGTCTTACGACGGTGACTTAAAGTGTGAGCTGCTCGACCAGATACTTACACAGAAACTATTGCTCTATAAAGCAGATGTTGACAGTCTAGTTGTACCTGAAGAACAAGTAGAGTACGAGATCGACAGACGGATTCAGTATTACGCTGCTCAGGCAGGTGGTGAAAAGAGTTTAGAAAAATACTTGGGTATGAGTCTCGTGGAATACAAGGCTCAGATGCGCAAGAAGATGACAGATGAACTCCAGATTCAAAAGGCGCAAGACGTGGTACTGGCAGACATCAAAGTATCTCCAACAGAAGTGCGAGAATTCTTTCAAGAAATACCGTTTGATAGTTTACCAGAGTTTGAATCAGAAGTTGAATTAGCTCAAATTTTACTGAAGCCAAAACCAAGTGCAGCCGCAGAGGCGTATGCTAAGCAAACCGCAGAAAAGCTGCGATTGGAAATCATGGCCGGTACGCGAGACTTCTGTTTAGCCGCTGCTATTTTTAGCGATGATCAAGGCTCTAAAAGTGATTGTGGTAATTTGGGGGATTTTAAACGTGGTCAAATGGTTCCAGAGTTTGAAGCTGCCGTATTCAAATTGAAAAAAGACAGTATTTCAAAGGTTGTTAAATCTCAGTTTGGGTACCACATTATTCAACTCATCGAACGCAAGGGAGAAATTGCAAATGCACGCCATATTCTGATTAGGCCTAAGGTCTTGGATACGGACAAGCAACTAACCATCAACAAACTGAAAGTTATCAAAGGTCAAATCGAAAATGGCGAAGCCAAGTGGTGTGATGCAGTGGTAGAGCACAGTGAAGATGAAATGACAAGTGCGAATTGCGGTTTTTACACAGACCCGAACGTGGGAAGTACAAAGATTGAGGTTACAGCATTGCCTTCAGACGTTGGATTGCGCGCTTCAAAATTGAAAGCCGGTGATATTTCAATTCCGCATGCCGTTGCGCAGATGGATGGATCTACAGCATTCCGCATTTTATACCTAAAGTCCGAAACACCTCCTCATAAAGCGTCTTTATCTAAGGACTATCAAAAGCTTGCAGTATATGCACTGGAAAAGAAGAAGCAGGATACGCTAAATGAGTGGAGTGAGACGTTTAGAGAAAGTGTATACGTGTGGATAGACGACAAGTACATGGTTTGTCCCACTATGAAGGATTGGGTGAGTAAAAACAAGTAAATCAGGATGAGCGAGCAATACAAAAACGAAGTAGAAGCTGCAGATGCGTTAAGAGAAGTAACGCAGAAACTCAAGAAGGAGATATCGCAAGCGATTGTGGGGCAGGAGCATGTGGTAGACGGCGTGTTGATGTCGATTTTTTGTAACGGTCATAGTTTGTTGATTGGTGTTCCGGGATTGGCTAAAACGCTGTTGATAAACACCATCGCGGATGTGTTGGACATGAGTTTCAACCGTATTCAGTTTACTCCCGATTTGATGCCATCTGATATTACGGGATCAGAGGTGTTGGATGATAACCGGAATTTCAAGTTTTCAAAAGGGCCGTTGTTTGCAAACATCGTTTTGGCAGATGAGATCAACAGAACTCCACCAAAAACACAAGCAGCGCTTTTAGAGGCCATGCAAGAGAAAACGGTAACGGTTGCCGGACAAGACCACAAGCTTCCGAAACCTTTCTTCGTTTTGGCAACTCAAAACCCAATTGAACAAGAAGGTACATATCCGTTACCAGAAGCGCAGCTCGACAGATTTATGTTCAATATCACACTGGACTACCCAAGTGAAGCTGACGAAATTGAGATCGTAAAACGTACAACCGGTAACATCCAACCGGATATCAAGTCGATAGTTTCCGGTGCACAAATACTAGAATTCCAAAAACTAGTTCGCAATGTGCCAATTGCCGACAATGTACTGGAATATGCCGTAAGATTGGTTGGGAAAACCCGACCGAACAAGGAAACTGCGACCGACTATGTTAAGCAGTATTTGAGTTATGGAGCGGGACCTCGTGCAAGTCAGAATCTAGTACTGGCAGCGAAATGTCATGCGCTGATGAACGGTAAGTACTCGCCTGATATTGAAAACGTTCAGGCCATCGCACACTTTGTTCTACGTCACCGCGTAGTGAAAAACTATAAGGCCGAGGCGGAAGGAATTAGTGTAGACGACATCGTCAATAAGTTGCTTTAGTCTCAGATAACTAGGGAGGTTTAACCACCACGCTAGGTGACTTAGACTTGACCTCTATTCAAAATCGCGCTAGATTTTGATGGGCGGGTGGAGGGGAACTTTTATCCAAGAAGAACTTGCATGATCGATGGCGGGAATTGCTCAATAGGATGTTTAACCCCATCTAGGACCGTAAGCTTACTGTTCTTAACATGCTTATGAAGCCTACGTTGTTTCGTCTTGGGAAATCATCTTGTCCGCAGAACCGACAAATAGGCTCACATCCACAGCAATTTCGTTTAAGGTATTTGGATTTAACGGCGGATTGTCCCCCAGGTTAACCATCATCATCCCAGTGTCTGAACAAAGGTCTTTCCAGCGACCTGGGCCATGTCGCTTCTTAGAAATTTCTGCAAACTTTGGGACTTTATCTTCAATCACTTCGGGCCTCAACATCTTAATCTCTTGGGAAGCCACCTCTGGTGTCCGATTGAATGTAGTGGCCAGGGTGATAATCGAATTCATCAAGCCTGGCTTTTTGTATGCTAAGTTAAGCGCCACACAACCACCCATGGAGTAGCCAAATACGTCTGGTGCGGTTTTAAAGTTAGAAAGTGATTGTTCAAGTTCTCCTGTGAATTGGTTTACACCGAACTCCATTGAACGAGTAGTGTTACCGTGACCCGAAAACTCGAAATAATCTACCTGATTGTAGATGCTCTCAATTCCCTGAAGACTTTGGCGCATTTGCTCAGCGGAGCCTAATGCGCCATGAAGTACAACAAGATGTTTTTTCACTATTCAGCGAGCGTCTTTACCCAAAGCTTAACTCCATTTCCGGTGTTTTCTTTAGCAAATTTGCGCGCTTCTTCTTTAAAGTAGAATCTACCTAGATGCACATAGTTTACGTTGGTATTTTTATCTCGGTACACATAAGGACTTAATCCTTTATTTACCAATCGGTTAAAGTAAACGGTGGCATTTTTCTCTTCAGAGAATGAACCTGCAACAACCATAAACTGACCACTAATTTTTTGGTCACCACTTTTTGGTCGTTCTGTTCGATTAGCAGCAGGTTTCGAAACGATAACAACAGTGTCTTTCTCACGTTTGAGAGATTTAACACGGTCCAATTCGTCCTCTAAATCAGCAATGCGCTTCTCTTGCTCTTTCAGGTCGTTATTATGCTTTTTAGCGATGTCTTTCTTGAATTTATCAAACTCTTCTTTGTTCGCTTTTTCGTCTTCGTCTGATTTGTTGTTCAACGACAAACCAAGAAGTAGTTCATGAGATCCACCGAGTGCTTGTGAATATGCTCCATTCGACCAATCGTATGAATAACCGATTCGAGCTTTTTCCGCCACACGCACACCTGCCATAGCCGTAACGCCATATCCGTCTCGCACGCCAAAGCCTAACCACCCTTTCTTGGTCCAATCGGCAATTACATTGAAGTCTACCTGACCCGGAGCGTTACGCGTGTTTTTATAAAGCACCAGTGGTTGTACAACCAAGTCATCATTCACATGAATATCATACGAAGTCATAACCATCAAGTGGTTTTGTAAATCGTATAAAATCGAGCTCTGTTGGTAGTCCTGGAACTCCTGAGTTGCGCCCAAGAACTGAGGCACCGATACGCCAAAGTTGAAATCTTTCAGTTTCAAGTTTGCTCCAACCGATGCATCTAAAACTGCACCGGGACGGTTGTTTAATAGCTGCAGTGCCGGATCATCCGGATCGGTTGCGTAGAAATTATCGGTATTAAACCTGTTCGAAACGAGTCCTGCCGCAAGCCCAAGAGATAGTATGTTGTTACCTCCTAGATCAATGTTATACGCGTAATTTCCGTAAACACTGTTTTGAGTCTGAAACAAACTGGCGTCGTTAATTAAGTACACACCAACACCGATGTTCCCATCATTCAACTGGCCGCTTAGAGCAGCGCCAGCTGTTTGATACCCGTCTATCGCGATGTACTGATTTCTTCCAATCAAATTGGCTTCAGTGTTTCCACTATGACCGGTTAACGCCGGGTTGTAAATGAATTTATTAAAATAGTACTGGCTGTAAAGTGGTACTTGTTGAGCCTGCACGGTTACCACTACGAGCAGTGTGGTCAATGAGAGTATAGTTCTTAGCTGTTTCATTGTCTTATCGAGTTATTTGTAGTGGACCTCTAAATGCATCATATATGTCGCTTCCTTCTATGATGTACATATACGTGCCATCGGGAAGCGGTTCACCGTTGTATGTACCATCCCAATCGTGCTGGTAGTTCTCTGTTTCGAAAACAACCTTGCCCCATCGGTTGAGTACGGTAATTTTACTTTGGTCAACATCGGGAACGCCACTCAGATCCCAGGTGTCGTTGTACCCGTCGGCATTCGGTGACAGAATGTTTGGAATATCTATTTTCTTCGGCAGTGCTACAGTAACCGTAACAGAATCTGTGTCCGTACAGCCTTGCGCATTGGTCACGGTTAAAACATAGGTTGTGGTTGATGTAGGTGAAGCTGTTGGATTATCAATCGTTGGATTGTCCAGAGCAGTCGCAGGAGACCACAGGTACGTTCCACCTCCGGTTCCCATTAACGTGGTGGACTCTCCGTATTCGATAAACACATCTGAGCCTGCATCTGCCACTGGTGCAGGAACTATATTTACGACAACGCTATCAGAACCGAAACAAAGATTAGAATTACGGCCATCCACACGGTATGTACCCGATTGGTTTACGGTTACACTATTGGTTGATGCACCGGTAGACCAACTGTATGTTTGAATTCCGGTAGTTGCTGTAAGTTGTACATCCTCTCCTTCACAGATTGATATAGGTCCGGCCGGTGTGATTTGCATTTTAACCGAGTCTCCTTGGAAAATTTGCTTCGTAGCCGAATCAAGACAACCGTTTTCAGTAGTAATGATTAGTGTCACTGTGTATGTTCCAGTTGCCGAGAAACTATGGCTCGCAATGGAAGAGAAATACTCATTTCCTTCAATCTTCCATAGGACGTCCTCTATATCGTCAGGCGATTGCACTTTAGTCGTATCTGAGAATGTACATGCTTGAGGGAAACATGGAATCGCCTCGGTAAAGCCAACATCCGGCTTTGCGAAAACTTCGACTTGCTGATAGGTAGTGTCGCGTGCACCCGAGTCGGTTGCTACAATAAGCCGAACTGTGTATAAGCCAGGTCCAGTGTAGATGTATGATGGATTAACTCGAGTAGATGTATCAGTTGAACTCGTATCTCCGAAATCCCACTCATTCAGAACAATCGTTCCCACCAAAGCGGTAGAGTTGTTATTAAAAGCTATTACATCACCGTCGCAACCATCTCTCGTAACAAAGGCCCCAATTAGTTCGTCTTTCCCTAATTTGTTTGAACCGTTTTTGGCATTAGCGAGAACAAGGTCCGAAACCACATTCGTATTGTTCGAGCTTGTGATAACCCCAATGTCATCCGCAGTTCCAGGTCCTCCAAGGTTGTCCCAATTTCCGGAGTTTTCATTTGCCAGCACGAGGTTACCAGCGTCATTTGCTTCATCATCTCTCCCGTCTGTACTGTATGATGCTGTGTAAACCACATTGTCGTGGTTTACTGCATTTGCCGTTGTGATTTGCCAGTAATGGATATCTGAAACGTGAGACAAACCGCCTGTTAACAGTCTGTTTGGTGTTTGATTTTCTTTGAGCTCAGCTGTAATAACATCCCAAGCACCCGGGGTGGCATTGGTTAACTCAATAAACACCGGTCGAATGCTCGAGGAAGATCCTAAAGGGAAACTCAAATTGTCCGTTCCGGTTGTTCCTACGACCAAGGCTAAAGGCCCGTTAACGTAACTGCCTGTAGAGAAACTAACATTTCCCGCCGCGGAGGTGAAGAGCTGCTCTCCAACGTGAACAAGTCCACTCGTTGTGTTCAGAACACCATTGTTCAGAGTCAACCCGTTGGTTACAAACAGCGTATCATTTATAAATACCTGTTTCCCTGCTGTATCTATGGTTAACGTACCCACACGAACATTGTCGAACGTGGTGATGAACAGTTGCTTGTTCGCTAATACATCTTCGCTTGTATTGATATCTCTTACTAAGATATTCCAATCGTCGGATGCTTTTGCAATGGCTCTATTCATCGAAGTGTTGTTGTCAAATCCGGATACATAAGCGCTTCCGTCTTTGAATGATACATACAGAAACTCAACTTCATCCAAATGATGACGAATCTTGTCTTCAATCGTAAAGTTGTTATTGTGCGTCGCAGTCGATCCACGTTCACCATCAAAGATGCATTGTGTTGCATCAACATCCATTGAACTGTATATGTGAGATGCTGTTGTATCGCAGTGAATATAATAATCGGTTATCGCATCAAAAACGGTTGTATCAAGCATCAAATGAACGTTACCAAGGGCTTGAATACCATCCGTAGAAGAGGCAAATACTGTTTCATTGGAATGGAATTTTGTATCTGCTGAGTCACTTGATATACGAACAGCTGAGGTTGTGCTGCTGCTTATCAGAGATCGTTCCATGGCAATGCTATCCACTCGACTTCTGCTGAGCCCTGAAACATTTTCAAGTCCAATGGCACAGTCGACAATTGTATCGTTCACAAAAGCTTTAACCGGCATGTCAACCTCAAGCATGAATACACCTTGATCGAAGTTTACGATGTAGTTTTTTCTAACCTCCAGGTTTGAATTTGCACTACAGTTACGAAGTGATATGCCCTGGAAGCCTACGTTACCTGCAATAGGTGCGATCTTGTTATCTTCAAGATAGATGTTTGAAGCATTCTGGTTAATCCCGGTTAACACAATGCCGATGTCACTTACTGCAAACGTATTGTCGTCTACGGTAATTGGTCGCTTTCCGGCATTTGTAAAGTCATATATCGATACTCCAACGGAAACCACATTGAACAGGTTTCCTACTATCTGAGCATAGAATCCGTTTCCACAAATAATGCCTGTTGAGCTTTCATTAAAGTTAAAGAAGCTGTTATCCGTGAAATTACAGTCTGCATTGGGCTGAACAATGTTACCCAGCGCCTCAATTCCGGCCTTGTTGAAGTTTTCAATTCGATTGTTTCGAATTTGAACGTTGTTGAAGTCGCCGAAAACTATGATTCCGTTCGAGTAATCAACATCAGCCCCATTCACATCGTTATTACTTGTTACGTTTGGATTATCGCCATCCATCAAGAAACCGTCGAGCACCACATTGCTGCGAGTGATTTGAACTAAGCTATTACTAGAATTGGACGGGAATGTTAGAGCTGTCTTGTCCGGTGTTAAGATACTCTCAGCTCCTCTTGAACTGGTTGCGTGAACACCGGCATTGGCTCCAAGAATGGTAAGCTCTTTATCGATTAATTGGTAGCCATCGTATGTGCCGGCTGCAACTCGTAAAGTATCCGAGTCGTTTGCCATCATCATGGCAAATTGTATGGTTTGAAACGGCCCTATGCCACCTCCTTGGTCGGTTGGACTTGTGCCATCATAGGTGTCGTCGCCTGCTATCGCATCGACGTACAATGTCTGTTGTGCACTTGCACTGCTCACGCCAAATACGACGCATAAGAAAAGCAAGGTTAGTGCATTAAAATAATTCCTCCTCATACAGTTTTGTTTCTATTGGTAGCGTTGCTACGCTAACATTCGTCTGCCAATTTAGACAATAAATGACAAAGACTGTGATAATGAAAGGTTGACAGATGTCAAATCTGTCTGAAAAAGTGGATGTTCTTATCGCTATAAATCAGCTGCTAAACGCTTAATTTTGGCAGCTACCTCAGTGCGAATAGGATACAAAGGTTCTCGTATAGCAGTGTCACAAATATTTAACTCGTTAAGTGCTACTTTGATACCTCCCGGATTCCCATCTTCAAATATGGCATTCATCATGGGTAAGAGTTTGTAATGCAGGTATCGAGCATTTTCGAAGTTTCCGTCGAGGGCGTAACGCACCATTTGACTGAAATCTTTGGGATATGCATTTGCAACAACCGAGATGACTCCGGACATACCAACAGACATGAAAGGCAATGTGTAGCTGTCGTCACCCGAGAGTACAAGAAAGTCTTCCGGCTTGTTCTTAATCAACGACATACAATGATCGATGTTGCCTGAAGCCTCTTTCACCGCCACGATATTCTCATGTTCTGCAAGTTTTAAGATCGTGTCCAATTGCATCATAGATCCGGTTCTTCCCGGAACGTTATAGAGGATAATCGGAACCTTGCTTGTGTCTGCAAGCCTTGTATAGTGGTTGATGATACCTGCTTGGTTTGGTTTGTTGTAGTAAGGACTCGCGCTTAAGATGGCAGAAACACCATCATAGTCGAATTGTTCCATTCGGTTTACAATGGCATTTGTATTGTTACCTCCTATTCCAAATACAACCGGTATACGATTTTCGTTTACTTCTTTTACCGTTTCAAGAATCCGAGATTGCTCAAAGTCGGTAATCGTTGGGTTTTCACCTGTTGTACCCATTACTACCAGGTAATTTACACCGTTGGATACTAAGTGCTCGGTTAGCCGTTTTAAAGCCTCGAAATCAATATCAAAATTTTCTGAAAAAGGTGTCACCATTGCAACGCCCGTTCCCTTAATCTTATCCATTTCCAAAATTTCTAATATAGATTAATAGTTCGTCGGTAAAGCGCATCAAATCTGTCTCGTCTGCTTGTAACATCAAGTCAAAACAAAAACCATAATCTGGCCAGTAAGGTCCGATGCGGAATTTTGCTTCAGACAGAGCGCTTACGCCCAACAAAGGTAAGCATGGTTTATCGTACAAGTTCAGCAAGTAATCATATTTTTCACTTGTGAATCGTTGAAATTCAGTTTTGTGCGGAATTTTGAAAAAGTCAAGATGCTTGTTGCAGAAGAAATCGGCATTTGAATGCGGAATCAGGTGGGTGTTCAATTCTTTATCATCAAAATACCCGAAGCTCGTAAACCGCAAGTGATTCGTTTCGCAAAAAGCCTTTAGCTTTTTGATCAATGCCTCGTGTTGCTCGCTGTCTGCATCATATAGCAAGGCCATTGTCCGCGCATGTTTGACAGGCGTAAAACTTCTTGAAACATTGTATTTCGAAGATTCTTTGCGAATGCGCCACGAGCGATATTTATCAAATATGCTAGCCATTAATCATTTGGATGAATTCTTCTTCGCTAACAATGGGAACACCTAGTTTCTCTGCTTTTTGAAGCTTCGCAGGCCCCATGTTTTCACCGGCTAGAATGAAGGATGTTTTAGCTGATATCGAACCAACGTTTTGTCCTCCGTGATTTTCTATCTCTTTTTTTAATTCATTCCGACTGAAATTGGTGAAGACCCCGCTAACCACAATTTTCTTTCCTTCCAATATACTGGAGGCTTTCGCTTGTGGTGCTTGTTGCTCCATTTGTAAACCGGCTTCTTGCAGCTGGTTTATTATGTTCTGATTGGATTCGTCACCAAAATATGTTACGACACTTTGTGCAATTTTTTCTCCAATTTCATCAACTGCAATGAGGGATTCCAATGTGGCATCCATTAAGGAATTCATCGTACTAAAAGCTGAAGCTAGTTTTTTAGCAACGGTCGATCCGACAAAACGAATTCCAAGCGCATATAGAACGCGATCAAACGATATTGTTTTCGAAGCTTCTACACCGTCCAGAATTTTTTGAGCCGATTTTTCACGTAGACTTACTTCTCGAGTTTCGCCAGTTTCTTCGTTGGTTATAGATTTCTTTAAGCCATTGAGTTGATCAAAAGTAAGCGTGTAGAGATCCGCTGCATTACTAAGCAGTCCTGCTTCGTACAACATATCGATTTTGCCTTCACCCAAACTATCGATGTCCATAGCTTTTCTTGAAATAAAATGCTCAATCCGACCTTTAATTTGCGGTGGGCAACCAACATCATTTGGACAGTAGTGAGCTGCCTCTCCTACCTTGCGTTCCAAAACGCTTCCGCATTCCGGACATTTGTGAATGAGGCTTACAGGTTGGGCATCAGGCTGGCGTAGATCTAAATTTACACCAACAATCTTGGGAATAATCTCACCACCTTTTTCCACGTAAACAGAATCACCAATTCGAACATCCAATTGACTGATAATATCTGCGTTATGCAAACTAGCTCGTTTAACGGTAGTTCCTAACAGTAATACGGGCTCCAAGTTTGCAACCGGAGTTACTGCACCGGTTCTGCCAACTTGGTATGATATGGAATTAAGTATAGTTTCCGCTCGCTCCGTTTCAAACTTATAGGCTATGGCCCATCGAGGGGATTTGGCCGTGAAACCTAAATCATGCTGGAGGTTAAAATTGTTCACTTTAACAACGATGCCATCAATGTCGTAGGAAAGATTTTTGCGCTTTTCGTCCCAAGAAGAGATGTAATCCCAAACCTCATCAATGTTTCCTGCAAGCCTCATTTCATCACTCACGGGTAGTCCCCAGCTTTTTGCTTCAACTAATGACTCATGGTGTGAACGAAATCTGTTCTCATCACCAATCACATGATATAAATAAGCATCCAATGGACGTTTGGCCACTTCAGATTGCTCTTGCATTTTAATGGTTCCCGCGGCACTGTTTCTCGGATTCGCAAAGGGTTTTTCCCCCGCAGCTATCCGCTCGGAATTCATTCGTTCAAAAGCCTTACGGTGCATGAATATTTCGCCGCGTACTTCTACTTCCTCCGGGAAATCGCCAACCAACTGATGTGGGATACTTCGAATGGTTTTGACGTTTGTGGTTACATCATCACCTTGTACTCCATCTCCTCGAGTGAGTGCTCTGGTAAGCTTACCGTTAATATATTTTATCCCAATGGCGAAGCCATCAAACTTCAATTCGCACGTGTATTTGAAATCGTCACCTATGGCTTTCCGAACACGATTGTCAAAGTCAATAAGTTCTTCCTTGCTATACGTATTACTCAGCGACAGCATGGGCGTGTCATGAGCTATTGTGTTAAAATCCTTGGTGACTTCACCTCCAACTACAGATGTTGGGGAGTTCTCTTGTTTGTACTGTGGGTATGCCATTTCAAGAGCTTCCAGATCTTTAAGCAGTTGATCAAACTCCCGGTCTGAGATCGTGGGCTGAGCAAGCACATAGTAGTTGTAGTTGTGCTGCCGAAGCGAATGAGTGAGATCTATAATTTTTTGTTTGATTTCCGCGGACATGAAACATATTGAATGGTCAAATGTATGGAATTCCGCAGTTACTGGATGCAGGATGAGGAGGGGTTTTCATGTGGTGTTGTGGAAGAGCCCCTCCGCCCACCCATTCCAACTTAATCATCTCTATCCAAAGGTGAAAGGCTTTGCCTCCCATGCGATTGAATCAATCACCTACCGAGGTTAAATTTCTCCAACTCGTCTGAATTTATCTGTTTGGTATCGAATTGATCGGCCGCGTTGTTAAAAATGGAAACTTCATTGTGTTTGTGCGAAACGAGTACACCCACAGTCATAACCGGGATACCTGCATAATACCTATCCTCTCTTAGGCGAGACGGTCGAGCAATTACTACTTCGTTCAAACAGATATGTGCTTCCTTTATGTAAATGTCGATATCCACGCTATCTCTTGGACTGAAGGATTTTTCGGCAATTATTGAGTTGAACATAACAACTTTAACCGAACAGTCTTCAGCCGCTGAATCTAGGTTTGATAGATTCATATTAAAACTACCCGTTACATTTGTAATGGTCTGACCCAAAATCGAATCACCTTGACTAATGGTAATAGAGACACCTACAACGCCCATGTTCCCATCCGTGCTGTCGTAAACGGTTCCTTCAACAACCATTTTGGAGAAAGTCTTTATTTCTGTTGAATCCGGCGTAGAGTGATTTTTGGTGTTGAAATTCAACGGAATCGCAGCTTCAACTTTCGCTTTAATACCTAGCCAAATGGCAAAAAGAGCAACAGCCCAATTTACATGAAATCTTGGTTTAGATACAGGTGTGGTTAACCTATCTTCCGGAATTCGGATGCACATCCCTCCTCGTTTGGTATACTCTTGCAAAACCTCTTCATCCGACCAATTCGTTACATCAATAACACTTTTGGAACACTGTGCGCAAAAACGACCGTCTTGGTTAGGTGTCATCTCGTCCCAGTTTGCCGGACAAGGTTCGGGGATAGACAGGTGTGCCTTCATAAACACAAGGTAGGCAGGAAGAACGAAATTGAGCGGGTGCAGTTTGTAAACGGACTAGCTGGTTTGAGCAACGTAGTTCTTCAGGTAACTGAAATGCTTTGTAAGCTCACCATTCTCACAAATTGTAGCTCGCTCGATTATTTGATCGAAGTCGGACCCAATAAATGCAGGCATCACTTTGTCTATCAGGTTATTCCCAAAATCTGTGGAAGCATCTGCAGGAAGTTCGCACGGTAGATTGTCCACCGCCATAACACCAATAGGAGCATCATCAAAAGACACCTCATTCTCGGTAAGTGGGTCATAACCGTATAGTGGATTAGCTATGGTGGATGGTCTAAGCGTACAAGCGACCGGTCCGTCTATATCACATGAGATATCGGCAACCAATTCGATATTCCATGCCGGGTTACGCATGTCTTCACGTGTGAAGATATAGGGAGCTCTGCTGTCCCAATAGTGACAGGCGATATACGTATTGGCGACCTTAGCATAGTCTATAAATGTTGAAGTATGCCCTTCGGGATTGTTGAAGAATTCAGACATGTCGAAGCTAGCGCCATCGTCTCGTTTGT
>CAJXLR010000016.1 GCA_913056425.1 uncultured Bacteroidota bacterium | reverse complement strand
GATTTGCTCGTCCACATCCAGAATCATATTCTCGACAATGCCCACCATGCCTTGAACTTGCGAAATAATTCGGTTGAGGCTTTCGCCAATGTCCGCATTCTTTAGTCGGTCGCGGTATCGTTTGTTCGCTTCTGTTTCTGCAGCTTTGAATCCAGCAATCATTTTCTCAAGGCCGGCCTTTGAGCGGCGCACCTTGCTGTTTTTGTATCCGAAGAAGATGTTCCACAAGTTGGACATGTTCTCTGCGTCTTTAAGCTCTTGTTCGGCGTCCTGACGAGCTTTAGTGGCGTCGTCAACAAGCTTCTGCTCAGAAGCATTAAGTTCTTGCAGTTTGGAGAATTCTCCTCCACAGCTATCTAGCATAGATCGCAGGTGGAGCATCAGTTCTTGGAGGTCTTGTTCGGTTTCTTCAACATCGCCATTCAGCGAATCAAAGTTGGCATTGATTATACCGGTTACAATCTCTTCTGAAGATCGGTTTTCACCAACGGCTTTCTCGATATCCGCTTCAATTTTATCAAGTTTTGAAGCGATGTCTTCGTTGGTTTTCTTTTCAAGTTTAGCTTTTAGGGTTTCTACTTTTTTTTCGTCGCCCAGTTGGTCAAGTAAATCAAAGGAGTCTGACATGTTTTACAATTCATTAATAGAGTTGCCCAAATATACATTTAATGCCCACATTGGGCAGGGTGAATAGATGAGCGATAAAGTTTTAGGGATATTTACCAAATACATCTTTATTACGTGGATGTAGGTTGAAAGTTACAGGTTGAGGGAATGGAAGTTGAAAGTGGAAAGTGGAGAATTGAAAATTTGCTAACGGCCAATGGCTAAAAGCAAGCAGCGATCATTCAATCATTTAGTCACAGAGTGATCCAATCATTCAAGCACTCACGCATTCTTGCATTGTTCTCACAAAGAATTCATCTGCTTCGGTGTGGCTTCAGCCCACCGAGTATTGAGCCACGAATTCACGAATGCTGGACACGCGGAACGTATGCACGAATGTTTGCCGAACATGCAAAGTCTAGTTTTACACGAGCCTGCTAACGGCTAACGGCTATAAGCTAACAGCAACCATTCAATGATTCAGTCACCCAATCATCCAATCATTAAATCATCGCATCAATGTATCATTGAGGCATTTATCGTTTCTTTGAACTATGATTTCGGTAGTAATCCCGATTTACAACGAGGAAAAGAATATCCTGCCCATGTATGAGCGGCTAACCGCCGTTATGGATAAGCTTAATTTGAAGCGTGAATACATCTATGTGAATGATGGAAGCCAGGATGAGAGCGCTGTAGTGCTGGAGAAGCTTGCAAAAGAACATTCGGACGTGAGGTTCATCCATTTCAGTCGCAACTTCGGTCATCAAATTGCCGTGAGTGCCGGATTGGATTACGCAGAAGGGGAGAAGGTAGTGATAATAGATGCCGATGGCCAGGATCCACCTGAAGTGATTGAAGATTTGTACCTGAAAAGCCTTGAAGGTTATGAAGTTGTTTACGCTCAGCGAGAACAACGAAAAGGAGAGTCCTTCCTTAAAAAGGCAACCGCCAAATACTTCTATCGAATCCTGAATAGGATTACCAATATCGACATACCTGTGGATACCGGAGATTTTCGGATTATCGACCGAAAGGTAGTCGACGAGCTGGTCAATATGCCGGAGCAACATAAGTTCTTGCGGGGTCAGATAAGTTGGATTGGGTTCAACCAAACATTCGTCACCTACAAACGAGATCAGCGTATGAGTGGCCAAACAGGCTACACGTACCGAAAAATGATTCGTTTTGCATTGGATGGGATCACATCATTTAGCAATTGGCCGTTAAAGATTGCAACACTATCCGGGTTCTTATTTGCATTTGTTGGTTTCAATCTGATTTTATATACGCTCTGGTCAAAATACTACAGCGAAGGATATGAGCCAGGTTGGGCGTCGCAAATGATTACCATGATTTTTATAGGTGGCATCCAGTTAATTGGTATTGGGATTATCGGAGAATATGTAAGTCGGATTAACGAAAACATTAAGGGCCGACCGTTGTATATCATAAAGGACTCCAATATTCCGCATGCATCAAATTGAACCACATTATCTATGGCGACACCTCTACAAGGCGTCATCTGATAAGCGGAGCCCGTTCTATCGCACGGAGCACAGTCAGTTTGAGTACACCAACAAAATCTACAACTACGCCATCCACCCACAATGGGATTCATTTGGTAGCGAAACATTATTGCTCAAGGTGCTTTACACTGATTATGAGCAAGGCTATGTTATTATTGAGTTGATAGGCGAGTGGAACGATACTATTGGAAACGACATCGCTGTTCTAAAGCGTGAATTGATTGATGACATGCTGGACTATGGTATCGAGAAATTCATCTTACTCGGAGAAAATGTGCTCAACTTTCATCCGAGTGACGATAGCTACTACCAAGAATGGTGGGAAGATACACCCGGAGGATGGGTCGCTTTCTTGCACTTTCAGGACCACGTTTTAAATGAAATGGAAGCTGCAGGAATTCATAATTACATTTGTCTTGAAGAAGAGGACGATACCACTTGGGCATGGAAAACAAAAAAACCTGAACAACTCTTCCATGCGGTTGATGAACTAGTAGGGCGAAGATTTTTAAGCGAGGTGTAGTCTTCATCCGATCAGATTCAAGATTTACACACTCACACATTCAATAATTTTTGCACTACAGTAGTTAAAGGTTTGTGTTAACGGTTTACGTTTCTTACGATTCCGAAGTATCGATCTTCAGATGTACCGTTTCAATTCGGTGATCTTCAGACGTAAGAATTGTGAAAATGAATCGACCTAAATCAATGGTTTCTCCTTCTTCCGGGATGCTCTGATACTCTGAAATGATAAATCCTCCCAACGTCTCGTATTCGCCCTCCGGCAGTTGAAGATTATATTTCTCGTTGAGGTAATCTACTTCGAGTTTGGCCGACAGTTCGTACTCTAAATCGGTAATCTTTTCTTCGATGATGTCGGTTGAGTCATCATGTTCGTCTTCAATCTCACCAAAGATTTCTTCGATGATATCTTCGGTAGTCACGATTCCGGAAGTTCCTCCAAACTCATCAACCACAACCGCAATACTTTTACGGTTAACGGTGAATTCATTCAACATGTCATTGGCCAACTTGGATTCCGTCGTGATCAAGATTGGAATTAGAATCGAGGAGATTGTACGCGGCTCTTTAAACAGATCAATGTGGTGAACGTAGCCAATGATGTTATCAATGGTCTCTCGATACACCAAAATCTTACTATGCCCCGTTTCCATGAACAGTTCCTGCAAATTGTCGACCGTATCATTCAAGTCAATTGCTTTTAACTCAGTTCTGGGGACCATGCAGTCTCTAATTTGAACCGACCCAAAGTCTAAGGCATTCCGCAAAATTTCTGTGTCTACGTCGCGTTCGTCTTCGTGTTTGTGCTTTTGACTTTCAGTAATGTAGTGATCGAGGTCTACCCGGCTAAACGTTGGGCTCTCTTCGGTGAATTCCTTTTTAAGTAATAACTTCAGAATAGCTTTCGCCAGCCACAATGCAAACTGAACTATCGGAGATAACAGTTTGGCGAAGAATTGAAACGGATATATCAGAACGCTGATGATGCCGGTAGGATTGATGCGGAACAACGCTTTTGGCATAAACTCAGCAAAAATCAACACAACCACGGTTGATGTTAAAGTAACCGCAATGAGTTTCCCAAAACTATCACCCATGCTTTGGAATACGGATTTCCCCAATAGTCCTTCCATGGCCAACCCGTAAATTACGATGGCGATATTGTTCCCTACTAGGATGGTGCTTATGAACTTCGAGGGAGTCTTAATGTACTTGGCACAAATCTGTGCCCAGCGAACACCTTGAACGCTTTTTAATTCAATCCGAAGTTTATTGGCCGACAAGAATGCAATTTCCAAACCGGAAAAGAATGCGGACAATAAAAGAGTAAGAAAAATGACCAGAAAGGCTGATTCCATATGCTGTAAGCAGCAGCAAAGTTACGCTTTTCCATGAATTGGCTCTAGCCGTATTCCTCGCAAATCATAGCGGTTAGACGATTAACTCATGTATTTTTGCGCCGATTTTAAACATGGATAACAAAGTACGCGTTCGATTTGCTCCAAGCCCTACCGGACCTCTTCACATTGGAGGTGTTCGTACGGCATTGTACAACTACCTATTTGCACACAAACACGGAGGAGATTTTATTCTCCGAATTGAAGACACAGATCAAAAGCGATTTGTGGAAGGTGCGGAAGACTATATCAACGAAGCTCTTGCTTGGCTCGGGATCTCGCCGGACGAAGGTGTTCGTGAAGGTGGTGCGTTTGCACCTTACAAGCAAAGTGAGCGTATGTCGATGTACAAGCAATATGCAGATCAATTGATCGAATCGGGTCATGCGTATTATGCTTTTGATACCCCGGAAGAACTGGATGAAATGCGCCAAAAACTGGAGGCTGCTCGAATGTCTGCAAAGTATGATGCGACGTCTCGCATGAGTATGAAGAACTCGTTGAGTTTGAGTGCTGATGAAGTTCAGAGACGAATAGATAATGGCGACCCATATGTGGTGCGAATCAAACTTCCACGTCAAGAAGAAGTGCGTTTTCACGATGAAGTTCGAGGTTGGGTGGTTGTTCACACCAATCAAATGGACGATAAAGTACTGTTGAAACAAGATGGTTTGCCTACGTACCATTTGGCTAACGTGGTAGATGATCACATCATGGAGATTTCTCACGTTATCCGTGGTGAGGAATGGTTGCCATCGGCACCGCTTCATGTACTCCTTTATCGTTACTTGGGCTGGGAAGACACTATGCCCAAATTTGCACACTTGTCTCTTTTGCTGAAACCAAACGGTAAAGGGAAGTTGAGCAAGCGAGATGGTGATGCAGGAGGTTTTCCGGTATTCCCACTTGAATGGAAGGATCCTAAAACAGGTGATATCAGCTCGGGATATCGTGAAAGTGGATACTTACCTGAAGCAGTGAACAATATGCTTGCCTTGTTGGGTTGGCATCCGTCTGACAACCAAGAGCTGTTTGCATTGGAAGAGTTAGTTCAAGCATTTTCGCTTGAAAAAGTTTCTAAAAGCGGTGCGAAATTCGACGTAGATAAAGCGCGCTGGTTCAACCATAAATACTTACAAGAACGCAGTAGCGAAGACATAGCGTCTCTTATTGCGAGTGACATAGAATCACGAGGCTGGAATCCTGAAGCAACCTATTTGCATCAGGTTATCGATATGGTGAAGGAGAAAGTCAACTTCGCGAAAGACATCCCCAATGTCGCTAATTTCTTTTTTGAAGAACCTAAGTCGTACGACGAGAAAGTAGTTCGAAAGAAATGGAAAAATGACGTTCCTGGATTGATTTCAGAGCTGGGAGACGCACTTGCACAAGTGGAGGATTTCAACGCAAGCTCAATCCAATCTGCTTTCGAAGCATTCGCAGCGTCGAAGGAAAAATCAACGGGATCGATAATGCAGCCCATGCGGTTAGCGGTTAGCGGTCAGGCCGGCGGACCTCCAATATTCGAAATGTTGGAATTGCTTGGAAAAGATACCGTTGTAAGACGCCTGAAGACTGCTTCTGAAGTTATTCCTTCCGGAGAATAAGACAACATTTGATTCTTGTGGATTAGCTTGTCCGCTACACCACAACTGATGTAATAACTTCGCGACTATGTCGCGTCCATTTTATAAAAATCGATATTTCATAGTAGGTTTTACCTTGCTATTCTGGTTGACGTTTTTCGATCAGAACAATTTCATCTATCAGTATAAACTGGGACAGCAAATCGAGGAACTCGAAACGGAGAAGTCTTATTACAAAGAACAAATCGAGAAGCTCAACGAACAAAAAGAACTTCTGACCAACGACGAGGATATGCTGGAGCGATTTGCTCGTGAAACTTATCTCATGACGAAAGATGGGGAAACGCTATTTCTGCTGAAGGAACGAGACTGATTTGAATGTCGAACATCGAAGGCAGATGTTAGTTGTGAATATCATACTACATCCTACAACTTAAATCCTTCAACTACACCGAGTCACTTTCACAATTAACTTGGATGGACTAACTTTACCCTATCAATACAGAACAATGGGAAAAACTCTTTTGATCGCAATAGTTGGTTGCTGTCTATTTCTAGCACCCAATGATGCATGTGCACAGGATCCAATGTTTACTCAGTTTTATGCAACGCCTTTGTACACCAATCCAGCTACGGCAGGAACCGCACAATGCAACAGAGGAGGTGGCCGGGCAGTGTTAAACTACAGGAACCAATGGCCTAGTTTGCCGGGAACTTATGTCACAAGCACCATTTCTTGTGATCAACATTTTGACAAAATCAAAGGAGGACTCGGGCTTCTAGTTTTGAGAGACATCGCGGGGGAAGGCTTGTTGACCTCAACGCACGCCGGAGCAACGTATTCACATCAAGTGAGTTTAAATGACGACGTTTATATGCGTTTTGGTGTCGAAGGCCAGATTATACAGCGAGCGCTCGATTGGAGTCGATTGCTTTGGGATGATCAAATTGATGCCACTCGAGGTTTTGTTGCTTCTACACGGGAGCCTTTAGGGCCAAGTACAATTACCTCGCCTAATGTGAACGCCGGTTGGTTGATTTACGCTAAGAGTTTTTATGGAGGAATTGCTGTCCACAATGTTTCTGAACCGGTTCAATCGTTTTACGGTGATCCGGATGCGAAACTCCCTAGACGATATACGGTGCATGCAGGTTATGCGCTACCGCTTGTTCGAGACCAAAGCGCAGATTCGATTGGGCTCCGACCGAACGTTCTGCTGATGAAACAAGGTGGCTTCACTCAGTTTAATGCATCGTGCTATTTTAATCTGAATTGGCTAATAGCAGGTGTTGGTGTACGATTAGTTAATAAGCAGTTGTCTGATTTCGAGTCCTATCTTGGGTCTATAGGTTACCGAGGTAAAAGGTTCAGAATGGCTTACAGTTATGATCTAACCTTGGATGAAAGGAGATCTACAACTCGAGGATCGCACGAAGTGAGTATAGCCTATCAATGGTGTTCGAAAAAGGACTCAAAGAAATTGAGGTCTGATGAATGCCTGGCTTTCTGGTAGTCCATAGCCTCGTAGTTGGGCTGTTGCCACAGACCTTCTTAAACAGAGATTCACTGTAATACGGTTAACAATCATTAGTCGAAATTCATTATTCGACATTCATAAGGCTTACCTTTGTAGCCCTTTATCGAAAACATGGCTAATAAGATTTATTACACAAAGACAGACGAGGCGCCAATGCTGGCAACTCACTCTTTTCTACCTATGGTTGAGGCCTATTTGGCCAAAGCCGACATTGCGGTGGAACTGAAAGATATTTCGCTTGCTGCTCGGGTTCTTGCTCAGTTCCCGGATGTCCTTTCAAGCGATCAAAAAGTTGAAGACGCTCTTACCCAATTGGGTGAGCTCGCAAAAACTCCGGAAGCTAACATTGTTAAGCTTCCAAACATTTCGGCATCGGTTCCACAGCTTAAAGCAACCATAAAGGAATTACAAGCAAAGGGTTTTGCGATTCCAGACTATCCTGAAGATCCACAGACAGCGGAAGAAAAAGCCATTGCATCAAAATATGGAAAGGCGAAAGGTAGCGCGGTCAACCCTGTTTTACGTGAAGGAAATAGCGACCGTCGTGCACCAAAGCCGGTAAAGAACTACGCCAAGAAAAACCCACATCGCATGGGCGCATGGTCCGCAGACAGCAAAACTCATGTGGCAACAATGGATGCAGGCGATTTCCATCACAATGAGAAATCAACAACCATTGCTGATGCAACACAGTTTCGCATTGAACATGTTGACTCAGACGGGAACGTTAAAGTTTTAAAGTCCGAGGCGTCGTTGCTCGCCGGAGAGGTAATAGACTCCACTATGATGAGCAAGCGAGCACTTATTGATTTTCTTCGAAAGCAGATAGCAGATGCGAAAGAGCAAGATGTCCTGTTGTCTTTGCACATGAAAGCAACCATGATGAAGGTATCTGATCCAATCATTTTTGGACATGCTGTTTCAGTGTTCTTTGCCGATGTAGTCAAAAAGCATGAATCAACTTTATCACAATTGGGTGTAGAACTGAACAATGGTTTTGGAGACTTGATAAATAAGATTACCAATCTGCCTGATGCTGATCGCAAAGCGATTGAATCAGACATCGTAACAGCACTTGAAAACGGACCTGAACTAGCCATGGTAAATAGCGACAAAGGAATTACCAACCTGCATGTTCCGAGTGATGTGATCATTGATGCGTCGATGCCCGCTATGATCCGACAAGGTGGCCAGATGTGGGACAAAGACGGGCAAACTCAAGACACGAAAGCTATTATCCCAGATAGTAGTTATGCCGCCATATATCAGGCGACTATCGACTTCTGTAAGGAGCATGGTGCGTTTGACCCAACAACTATGGGAACAGTACCAAATGTAGGGTTGATGGCACAGAAAGCGGAAGAATATGGGTCACACGACAAGACTTTTGAGATAGAGGAGGCGGGGACAGTGCGCGTGGTTGACGCGTCAGGAGAGACGTTACTGGAACACAGGGTAGAAGAGGGAGACATTTGGCGGATGTGTCAAGTAAAAGACGATCCAATCCGAGATTGGGTGAAGCTTGCCGTTAATCGTGCGCGTGCAACCTCAACTCCGGCGGTTTTCTGGCTAAACAGTGAAAGAGCTCACGATGCTGAGTTAATCAAGAAGGTGAAAACGTACCTTAAGGATCACGATACGGAAGGGCTTGAAATTCATATTATGAGTCCGGAAGAGGCGACACACTTTACACTTGCGCGAGTGAAAGAAGGGAAGGATACGATATCGGTATCTGGTAATGTGTTGCGAGATTACCTCACCGATTTGTTCCCAATCCTTGAGCTTGGAACAAGTGCTAAGATGCTATCCATTGTTCCTTTGATGAACGGAGGTGGGTTGTTTGAAACAGGAGCTGGCGGATCAGCACCGAAACATGTGGAGCAATTTGTAGCGGTGAACTACTTGCGCTGGGATTCCCTTGGTGAATTTTTGGCATTGGCAGTTTCGTTAGAGCATATTGCAACCGTGGATGGAAATGTCAAAGCGGGAGTATTAGCTGCAGCATTAGACGAGGCGAATGAGAAGTTCCTCGAAAACGATAAGTCTCCGGCTAGAAAGCTAGGTGAAATCGACAACCGAGGTAGTCACTTCTACCTTGCCATGTATTGGGCTGAAGCAATGGCAAACCAGTCAGAAAGTGCCGAGCTAAAGGAGACGTTTAGTGCATTGTTTGATGCAATGAAAAACAATGAATCTAAGATTGTGGATGAACTAATTTCGGTTCAAGGGAATCCGGTTGACATCGACGGGTACTATTTCCCGGATTATGAAAAAGTAGCACAAGCGATGCGTCCGAGTACAACGTTGAATGCGTTGATCGATAACTTCTAGAAAGATATTAAATCACTTAAAGGCCGACCTAGTCGGCCTTTTTTATTTGGAGGTTTATTGAGAACGATAGGAGATGCAGAAGAGGTGAAATCTCCAGAAAATCTTAAACTCGTCTCCATGGAGACGAGTTTAAGCCCACCTCCAATCTCCCTCCGTATCCACCCAATTCAATCCCTGAGCGGAACCAATCAATAGATCTGAAATGGTGTAACAAAAAAGGCCTCGCTCAGCGAAGCCTTTTTTAAATGATATACCAACTTGGTCTAGCTCACCCCGCTTACTTGAGCAGCGCGATCTACTTTCTTAATCATGCCTTGAAGTGCTCGGCCGGGTCCGACTTCAACAAATTCAGTCGCTCCATCAGCCATCATGTTTTGAACGCTTTGGGTCCATTTGACTGGCGCCGTCAACTGGGCAATCAAGTTTTCTTTTATCGTTGCTGGATCTGTTTCAGCCTTTGTACTTACATTTTGATATACTGGGCAGCTTGGTGTGCTGAAATCAGCATTGTTGATCGCAGCAGCCAATTCTTCACGTGCAGGCTCCATCAATGGACTGTGGAACGCACCTCCTACAGGCAGTGGGAGAGCACGTTTTGCGCCTTTTTCTTTGAGTATTTCGCACGCAGTATTTACACCTTCATTGGTCCCTGAGATAACCAACTGACCTGGACAATTGTAGTTAGCTGCAACCACAACATCGTCGATTGAGTCACAAACCTCTTCAACAACGCTATCATCCAAGCCCAGAATAGCGGCCATCGTAGATGGGTTTTGCTCACACGCTTTTTGCATCGCTTGTGCGCGGATACTTACCAACTTTAGTCCATCCTCAAAACTCAATACACCTGCAGCAGTTAACGCGGATATTTCTCCTAAGGAATGTCCCGCAACCATCGAAGGGTTAAAATCGTCCATGGTCTTGGCAAGAATCACAGAGTGCAAGAAAACGGCAGGCTGTGTAATCTTTGTTTGCTTTAAGTCTTCATCTGAACCATTGAACATAGTGTCTGTGATGTTAAAACCAAGAATCTCATTGGCTTGTTCGAATAGTGTCTTTGCATCACTGCTCGATTCGTAAAGATCTTTACCCATTCCGGAGAATTGAGCTCCCTGACCCGGGAAAACATACGCTTTTGTCATTATTCGTTAGATTTTATATGTCCTACTATTTGAAAGGATTCGCTACCCAATACTCGGGTGTCACGGTCAACTTTAATCGTATAACCTACACCTTTGGTGTAACTCAACATGGTGGTAGATGGCGAAAGTTTACTGTCGTCATTCATCACTATCGCAAATCGATAGATCTCGCCACCATCTGTTGTGTCAAACTTTATTTCCCGATACCGCTGCCTCTCGTTTGTTGTGTGAAACACGAGCCCATGTTCATTTACATCGTGCTCATCATCTACTTGTTTGAAATCTGTTTGCCACGCTACTTCTTTGATTTCAATCTCGGTAAATGCATACAGTTCTTTGTTCCAATCAACTTCCGTAAGCGTATCACAATGCACATTATCGTCAATCGATGATCGCTTAATGAGCAAGGCATTTGACGTATTGAATTCGGTGATTTCACGCATGAAGAATTCATGGAAATCAAAGAATTTGTGTCCATTGCCTTCAGTTGGCGTGGAGCTACATCCACAAATCATTGCGCAACCAATAAGAATAAGCCTGTTGAATTTCACGGGTCAAAAATACGATTGTATCACGACTTGTTGTCGAGTCGATCTATGCCGGATTTGGCCTTGTATTCTAGACTTTTCTTGTATTCTGTATTCGCATCAAACTGCATGGATTTTTTGAAGAACTCACGTGCAAGTTCAACGTTATTTTGATGCTCGTATAGTTCACCTGAGTACAAAGCGGCAAACGATGCGTAGTACTGCGACAATTCGGAGCCCTCTGCAATGGTGGCCTTGTAGAATGCTTCCGCTAGTTTCTCGTCGGGTAAGGCATCATAGATACGGGCTTTGCGATAAAAATATTCCGTGCGTTCTCTTGATGTTTCGAAGTTTACCTTCTTAAATGGTCTAATCACTTCCAAAGCGCGTTGATAGTATCCTCCATCGTACAACAACCGCGATTTTAAAAGAATACTATCCGGAGTTATTCCGGACTTGGCGTACTTCAAAGCTTGTTCATCCTCTTCTAGTTGGTCACTTCCCTTTGTGGCCGTCATAGCGATGTAGTGATAGTACATCGACTCATCGTTGAAAAACAGAGCGTGCCAAGAAAGCTTTTGATAAGAGCTTTTGATATAACTGCTGCCCTTTGTGGTTTCTACGAACCGCAAAAGTGGTATGTCTGCATCGGAATCCAGTCGTTGTAATTTTGCCTTGCCTAGTGCAAAATCAAGAAAAGGAATTGAGCCATAAGGACTTTCACGAGGTGTTTGTTCAACTACTCGAATCACCTCTTCGTTAAACTTGCACTTGTCGGCAATATTTACCCGAGCAAAAGCGCTTAAGGGATTTGTAGGATAGTCTTGGGTAATATCGTCAATAACCTTCCAGGCGGTTGTTTTATCATTTTTTAAGTAGAGGTATACCGATGCAAGATAGAACTGAGCTTCTTTGCGCAGCAGAATAAATTCAGAGTTGGTCGATTTGTCGTTAATGCACGCATTTAAATACGAAATACCCGCATCCATATCAGATGCGTACCCCATGAAACTGACAAGCTTACGATACGTGTTGGGTAAGCTGCCAAAGCCACTTTGTAAAAGACCTAGCGTTTTCTTCGCCATGGTGAAGGAGGGGAAATCTTTAATCACATCCTGACCGAGATTGTATGCATGGCGCACATCATTGGCAGCAGATAAGGCATTACCGCGTTTGCCATTCACAACCGATGAGTAGAAGTAAACTTCCTCTTTGAGAAAGTCGCGATAACCAGCATTGGGGTCACAATCCGACAAACGTGTTAAACAATCATCTTTAATGGAGTCAAATGCACTATGTGAAGCATCGTCTTCTTGCGTGATATACAGTAGCATCGAACGCAAGGTATTCAGGTAGTCTGCAGCGCGATTGTCTGGATTAATGCGAAGCTCTTTGGCAATTAGCTTTTCTGCTTGATTAAGTTTTAGGGTGTATAAATACGCTTGAGCTTGTAAGCAAGTTGATGTGAACTCAATTTTCGGCGCCGCTGTTGCTCGCGTAAAAACGAGCATACAAATACACGCGGTTATGATTAGTTGAATTCGCATCAGCACAAAGGTATTGTAACTGTGTTACGAATGTTGAACGACAAGTAAATGAAGGTGTTGTGTAAAGACTATTTCGTAGCCTTACGTCTTCTTCTTGATTTTGGCTTTTCTTCTACAATCTCCTCAACGATTCCAGCCATCTCAGCATCTACGTTGATACGACCACAGTGTTCGCAAATAACAATTTTCTTGCGCTGACGAAGGTCTGATTGTAACTGAGGTGGAATTTTAGCAAAACACCCACCACATGAACCTCTAAGAACCGGTGCTACAGCCAAACCATTGAATACGCTTTTACGGATTCGGTTGTATGCTTTCAACAACTTCGGGTCGGCTTTCTTCTCGGTCTTATCACGATTTTTCAAGATTTTGCTCTCTTCCTTCTCGGTTTCAGCAGTAATCTCTTCAAGCTCTTTCTTCTTATTGTCCAAGTCAATTTTACGACCGTCAAGATCTTGCTTCACTTCATCAATCAACTCTTTCTTTAACGAAATGCTATTTTGAAGCTCACCAATTTTTTTCTCGGCAGCCATCACTTCAAGGCCTTGGATTTCGATTTCCTTGTTCAACGCGTCGTACTCGCGGTTGTTCTTAACCTTATCCAACTGCTCAGTGTAACGCTTGCTCAATTGTTGCGACTGACCAATTTTTTCTTTGTTTGCTACAATACCTGATTCGAAATCTGCAATTTCTTGCTCAAACTTGTCAAGTCGAGTTTGCAATCCTGCCAACTCATCTTCCAAATCAGCAACTTCCATTGGAAGTTCACCACGAAGTGCTCGTAGCTCATCTAATCGTTTGTCGATTGTTTGTAAATCCCAAAGTCCCTGCAGTTTTTCTTCAATTGTTGCCATAGACGCTATAAGTATTGTATTGGATTCGTGTTCGTTTGCGTGAAAATGACTGCAAAATTAGGCAAATTTTCGGTTAAATAATCATGTAAAAGTTCAATCGTAAACTGTTCGCTCTCGTAGTGCCCAATATCGCATATCATCAAAGAATCTTCACCGTCAAAAAACTCGTGGTACTTTACATCTCCCGTGACATAAGCGTCCGCTCCGGAGGCCTTGGCATTGTGGATTAAGAAGCTTCCGGATCCCCCGCACAACGCAACAGTTTGTATGTGTGTTTTGTCCGTTTCTGTATATCGAACAACAGCAGTTTTCATCTGCTGCTTGAGCATGGTCAAAAAGTCTTTCTTCGGCATCGGTTCGGGCAGTTGCCCAATCATGCCACTACCAATAGTAGGAGAGGAGTTTTCGATGGCATACACATCATAAGCTACTTCTTCGTATGGGTGTGCATCCATCAAAGCCTTTATTACAGCTGATTTGGCATGTCGAGGCAAAACAACCTCGAGCCTTTGTTCGCTCTCATAGTGTCTTTCGCCAGGCTTGCCTACGAATGGATTACTGCCTTCACCGGCGGTAAAACTTCCTTCACCGGTACTTGAGAAACTGCACTCACTGTATTTCCCGATGTGACCTGCCCCTGCACCGAACAATGCATTGAGGACTTGGCCGGAATAGTCATTCGGAGTATAACATACCAACTTTAAGAGTTGACCCGATTTGGGTGCTAAGATTCGACTTTCTTTCAATCCTAGTTTTTCGGCTATCTTGGCATTTACGCCATTCTGCAATACGTTGTCCAAATTAGTGTGAATTGCGTACAAGGCGATGTTGTTTTTTACTGCTTTCATGACAACACGCTCCACGTAATTTGATCCGTTAAGCCGCTTCAGACCTCTGAAAACAATTGGATGATGACTAACAACCATGTTGCATTTTCGCTCAATGGCCTCATCAATAATTGGTTCAATGGCATCTAATGAAACCAATACGCCGGAGACTTCCATACTGGGGTCTCCTACGATCAATCCTGCATTGTCGTAAGTCTCTTGTAGCGCTGGTGGAGCCAATTTCTCCAATAAGTTGGTGATGTCTTTTACCTTCATTGTTTAGGGTGACTGTTAAACAAAACAAAGGAAAATAACAGAAACAGTTGGCGTTCAACAGGGTTAATTGAGATCTAGTACGCAAATTTGTGCATCTTGAAAACGTTACGCCTCCTACTTTATCCGTTTTCGATGCTCTATGGTGCAATCATGGAGTTGCGCAACTATGCCTTTAGAACCGGACTTAAGAAGTCGGTGAAGTTTGATGTTCCTGTGGTTTCTGTGGGTAATCTTAGTGTTGGAGGCTCAGGTAAAACACCCATGATTAAATATCTAGTCTCACAGCTGCAGAAAGACTACACTATAGGTGTGCTGAGCCGGGGATATGGCCGGGAAACCAGTGGCTATGTTCTCGTTGATTCTGGCTCGGAAGCCAAGAAGGTTGGCGATGAACCACTCGAAATTAAAACGGCCTTCCCAAACGTTACGGTTGCTGTATGTGAGTCTAG